>NZ_JBHSBY010000014.1:0-22204 GCF_042650905.1 Pedobacter jamesrossensis
CATGGTCTGTGTCTTCACAGAACATAATCCATTCATTCCCTTAGTTTAGCTACTGTTAACGTCCCTTATATTGATTTTTATGAAATAAATTAACCCTACCATTGAGAAGTTACTTCATGCTCAACTTGATTGGGTATCTTAATGCTTTCGCAGGCATATATAATGTTTCCTTTCTAGCGCTTTAGGATTCCCGTTTTCACGAGAAGGACGTAAGGATTCGTCATGCTACCATTGACATTATATAAACGGATGTTTTAAACCACCTAAGGCACCTAAGAAAATCTAAGCTGATCCATGGTCTGTGTCTTCACAGAACATAATCCATTCATTCCCTTAGTTTAGCTACTGTTAACGTCCCTTATATTGATTTTTATGAAATAAATTAACCCTACCATTGAAGTTACGTCATGCTCAACTTGATTGAGTATCTTAATGCTTTCGCAAGCATATATAATGTTTCCTTTCTAGCGCTTTACGATTCCCGTTTTCACGGGAATGACGACCGCTCAAAATATTATTCTGCTAACAGCACTTCAAAATCAATTTTGATACTGCCTTAATGGTTTTCAACCTGTTGTAGGTTGTCGTTGCCTTTGTTATTAAACAGGATTGCAGTAGTATCCCCGATCTTTTATTAGGAATTTAGTGCAAAACCTATATAACATTAATTATTGCTACAGTAGTTGCTTTTCAAAACATTTTTAATAAACAAAGGTTGCTTTAGTATGCATTGCCAAACGCGATGCTATTCTTTTTTAAATAATAAGTAATTTTGAAACACGATTATGCTAGTTAACTACTTACGCCTTTTACTTCTTCCTTTCTCACTAATTTATGGTTTAGCCATTACGCTCAGAAAAAAGCTGTATGACTGGGGCATTATGCGTTCTGTAAAATTTGATTTGCCGATAATTTGCGTCGGTAATTTAGCTGTTGGAGGTTCTGGAAAAACACCTACAACAGAATATTTAGTGAGGTTATTAGGCGATTATAAAATTGCAATATTGAGTAGGGGATACGGGCGAAAGACCAAAGGCTTTATATTGGCTGATGCAACTGCAACTGCCGAAACGATTGGTGATGAACCTTTACAGTATCATCAAAAATTTGAGGATGTAACCGTTGCCGTTTGCGAAGATAGAGTTGCAGGCATCGAAAAACTAAAAGAAAACCACGATTTAATTATTTTGGATGATGCTTTTCAGCATAGAGCAGTTAATGCCGGTTTAAATATTTTACTCTTTGAATTTAGAAAACTAGGAACTTTACAATTCTTACTCCCGGCAGGAAATTTAAGAGATATTTTTGCTTCGAGAAAAAGAGCTGATATTTTATTGGTAACCAAATCGCCAGTGCCATTATTGCATGTTGCACAACAAGCTTCGGTAAATGAGTTGCAACCAAATAATAATCAGCCAGTATTACATTCCTATTTGAAATATGGCGATTTACAACATTTATACAATAACGAATGCCGAACTTTAGATTCGATTAATGATTTTGAAATTTTTCTTTTAACAGGAATTGCAAATCCGGCGCCATTAATTGAAGAACTTGAGAAATACTCCAAAGCCGTCAAGCACGAAGAATTTGCTGATCATTATGCTTTTAAGGAAGAAGATATTAAGAAGTTTAAATCGGCTTTTGATAAAGGTGTAAAAAAAGATAAAATCATCATCACAACAGAAAAGGATAGCAAACGTTTAAAAGCTGCGGGATTTAAAGATTTACTGGTAAATTTACCCGTATATTTTTTACCCATCGAGGTTGAATTATTTGAAGAAGATAAGATTACCTTTGATGAACTTATTTTAAACTATGTTAAGAGCAATAGAAGAAACCGTTGAGTATATAAAACGTAAAACCGAAAACTTTAATCCAGAAATAGGCATTATTTTAGGCACAGGCTTAGGTGGTTTGGTTAAAGATATCGAAGTTGAACATCAGTTGATGTACTCGAATATTCCAAATTTTCCGATATCTACTTTAGAATTTCATAGTGGTAAATTAATTTTTGGAACTTTAAACGGAAAGAAAATTGTTGCCATGCAAGGTCGTCTGCATTATTACGAGGGTTATAGTATGCAGCAAATCACTTTCCCTGTTAGGGTAATGAAAGGTTTGGGTATAGAAAATTTAATCGTTTCTAATGCTGCAGGCTCTCTAAATCCAGAATTTAAAAAAGGCGATTTAATGATTATCGAAGATCATATCAATCTTCAGCCAGATAACCCGTTGCGTGGTATAATCGAAAGTTCTTTGGGTCCTCGTTTCCCTGATATGAGTCAGCCGTATAAAAAAAGTATCATTACTAAAGCTTTAGATATTGCAAAGGATGTTGATGTTAAATGCCATAAAGGTGTTTATGTTGCCGTTTCTGGTCCTAATTTAGAAACAAAAGCAGAATACAAATATTTGCGTTTAATTGGAGCCGATGCTGTTGGTATGAGCACCGTGCCTGAAGTTATTGTAGCAAACCACGCAGGATTACCTGTTTTTGCAATTTCTGTATTAACTGATGAGGGATTTCCTGAAGAATTACAACCATTCAATTTAGATGAAATTTTAGAAGCTGCGGCAAAAGCAGAGCCTAAAATGACAGAGATTTTAACCCGACTAATTGCCGAATTATAAAATGCGTAAAGTTGTTCTGTTCTGCTTTTTAATCTCACTATTCGTTGGTGTTAACAACGTTTTAGCTCAAGATTTAAAAACGAGCGTAGGTAAGAATAAAGAGTTAGATTCTTTACGTAAGAAGGAAGAAGGTGAAAAGGATTCTGTAGTTTACAATGCAAAGTACATTAAGTTTACCAAAATGGCTTTAAGTAAAGATAGTATTGTATTGATTCCGTTGGATACTTCCACTTTTAATATTCAGAATTATAGTCCGCTCATGCAGCCAAAGCACCCCACAATTACTACTGGTAGCATGGGGCAAGTTGCAAGGCCTTTATTATACGAGCCATCAAAAAGAATAGGTTTCGATCCAGGTTATCATTCCTTAGATTATTATGCGTTAACACCCGAAGATATTATTTATTATCAGGCAAGGGCACCTTTTACCAGTTTGTATCTAATTAGTGCAGGACAAAAGGAACAACTTTTCAGAGGGATTCATAGTCAAAATATTAAGAAAAACTGGAATGCCGGGTTTAATTTCAATAGAATGGATTCGAGGGGATTTTATAGCCGCCAGCGGGGAGATAATTTAAATATAGCGCTGTTCAGCTGGTATCAATCACCAAGCAAAAGGTACAATATGTGGGCTTCGGCTATTTTTAATACCATGCGGGCTTACGAAAATGGTTCTATTCGTGCAGATAGTATTTTTAACTCGGGCTATGAGAAGATTGCAAGAGATGCAGAGGCCGTTCGTTTATCTAATGCCAGAAACCTTTATCGAAAAAATACAATATTCTTAAAGCAAACCTATTATGTTGGTCGTTTAGATAGTTCAAATACAGTTAACGGCTCTGTTGTTCCTACAAATAAAATAACTTATACCGTAGAGTACAATAATGATAGTTACGATTTTACCAAAGATCAGGAAGATGATCATACCGCAATTCCGAAAGCATTAAGTAAAATCGGTAAAATAACCATCAAGCCTAATGATGCTAGTGATTTACTTTTGGATTCTGTTTTTACTAATGATTCTACGCATGTTCAACATATTAAAAATGAATTTCTTTACAGCTTTTTCTTAAGAGCCAAAAACTCTTCGGTTATTAAAAACGAACTGAAACTTGATGCTGGTATCCGACACGATTATTATAGCTACGCTTCTATCGGGAGAAGAAAAAATGGTAATACTTACGAAAACAGAAATTTCGGTTTTCAGAATTTAAGCCTAATAGGAGCACTCGGTTATCGTTTTACGAGTAACATTGATTTAAACCTGGATGTTCAACAAGTTTTTCAAGGAAGAAATGCAGGAGATTTTCTTTACGAAGCTAAAAGTAGAATTGCTTTAAGCAAATCTATAGGAAGAATTGAACTCGGTGCATATCTTCAGAATCAGTCACCTTCCGAAATTTTTAATTTTTATAATGGTAATCATTACGAATGGAGTAACTCTAATTTAAAAAACACTAAAGTGGCTAACCTATCTTTCTCCTATATTAATGATAAATTAGGCTTAGAGGCTGGTGCAAAATATTTTTTAACCAGTAATTACTTATACTTTGGTCAAGGAGCAACAGCGCTTTCCATTATGCCAGTTCAGGAAACTTCAGATATAAGCTTGATTAGGTTGGATGTTTCTAAAAAATGGAGGTTCGGAAAATTTGCTATAGAAAACTACCTTGCGTATCAAAAAACTGATAACGAAAATGTTTTAAGAACGCCAGAATTTTATACTTGTAATAGCTTTTATGTCGACTTAACCATTTTTAAAGTTTTAAAAACTAATATTGGTTTCGATGTTAGATATAATACTGCCTATGCAAATTATTCCTATTCGGCAGCAGCATCGCAATTCTACGTTGGTGATGCAACGGTATTTAAATCTACGCCAGTAGTAGATTTATTTTTGAAAACTAATTTAAAGCGGGCGAATATTTTTATAAAATATGATTACGCAAATCAAGGTTTATTTTCAACAGGATATTATACAGTTAATCGCTACCCTATGCCAGATGCTTTACTTAAATTCGGCGTAACCTGGAATTTTTACGATTAACAAAAAAAGCCTGTTTTGACTAATCAAAACAGGCTTAGTTATTATATTGGGTTTTCTATAATGAATAACCGATTGTAAAACCTAATACACGGTTTCTAAGCTTATCATCATTACTTCTAGAATCTTTTGGTACTAAGTTAGATATACCTAAACCATAATTTGCTCCAATTGATACGCCGCTATTTAAACGATATGCTAAACCAAAATTAGCACCAAAATCAATGCTGCTTAAGTCGTCGCTTTTTGTACTACCAAATTCTATATCTCTATCTGTAAAAGAAGAACCAGCAACAGCACCGCTTGAGTAAGTTCCAGTATATTTGTTTTTTCCAGAAATATTAAAACCAACGTAAGGGCCTGCACTAATTTGGAATGCGCCAGCATCACCCGTAGGAATTCTAACCACAGCGTTAATAGGAACCTCAATTGCCATTACATCTTGTTTGAATGTGCCTGTAACGGAAGTTCCACCAACTGTTCCTGTGCTTTCCAACTTAGCTCCCTTGTTTTGTAGTGAAACACCTGGCTGGATAAAGAAATTATTTCCAACTCCGAAATCTCCAAAAGCAGTTACATTATAACCAATATTGTTTTTGTAATCTAAATCTGCCGCACCTGTTCCACTGTAGGTTGATAGATTAACACCTGCTTTTAATCCAAATCTTGCACTGCTTCCACTCATTGTTTTTTGCGCAAAAGCACCAGTTGCCAATAATAAAACACCTGCACATAATAGTAACTTTTTCATAATATTTTCTTTTTAGGTAAAAGATTTTCTAGTTTAATTACATTCAGGTAAATCCTGAATTATTTAAACCACTCTTTCCAAAAGCTATGCCAAAGTATCAAGTGTGTTACAGTTTGGTGGTTAATTTGTTGAAGTACAGTAGGGTTTAAGTGGATTTTACATTGTCGTTTTAAATAAATAATTGATGCTTCTAACTCTTGCTTTGTGTATAGATAATAGGAATTATCAAACTTTTAATTAGAAAAATTTGAGCTTGGTTTGATAGTTAATATCTAAAGTTATTAGTCATTCTTCTCCAGGCAAGGATCTTAAAGCAGCTCACATAATTTAGTTAGGCGTCACATTGCAGCCAAGGCATAAAAAACTAAATGATTTTTATGTTTTTTGAGGTTTCTTCTTCGCGGCTGGAAAAAGCACATTATTTAATATAAGCCTATAGCCAGCAGAGTTTGGATGTAAATTTAGATCAGTTGGTGGATCACCTACAGCATGTTGATAATCTTCAGGGTCGTGCCCGCCATAAAAAGTAAATTGACCTTTACCAATTTCGCCATGTAAATATCTAACTTCTGCCGCTCCTTTATTTTCGCCAAGAACAGTAACACTCGTTTTTATTAAATTTTTTCTAAACGCGGTTGTTTGCCCCATAAAACCTTTAATTACCTTATCGTGGTTTTGCGTAAGCATTGTAGGAACTAAATCCCACTTTGCAGAAAAATCGAACAAGGTGAAGTAGTCATTAGATTCATTTAAACTACGATTATTGGTCACATCAATATCCGAAAACTCATAATTCATAGGGTTGTTATCCAGTTTAAAGTTTTGGAAAGCCAGTGTTTTGTTATAATCGAGTTTCGATTGTGCGTTTGGGTCAGCGCCATCGCCATCAAACATTGCGGCACAAATATCAATACCTTCTGCGGCAAGCGCAATATCGAAACTATCAGTTCCAGAGCACATGGCAAACATAAAACCACCACCAACGCAATATTCTTTTATATGCTTTGCTACTGCAAGTTTCATTTCCGAAACTTTTTTATAGCCCATTCTTTTAGCTAAAGCCTCCTGGCTTTTAACATCTTCCTGATACCAGGTTGCATATCTAAAGGACGACCAAAACCGCCCGTATTGACCAGTAAAGTCCTCGTGATGTAAATGTAGCCAATCATATTTGCTTAGCTTATCCTGTAAAATATCATCATCATATATTACATCGTAAGGAATTTCTGCATAAGTTAAAACCAAGGTTACTGCATCATCCCATGGTAGTTTGCTTTTTGGTGAATAAACAGCAATTTTTGGCGTTTTTTCTAGCTTAACCATTTCCATATTTACGGATGGGTCGCTAATTTCATTTAGTAAATTGGTTACTTTTCCATCTGCCATTACTTCATAAGAAACACCTCTTATTTTGCATTCCTCTTCAACGGTTTTATTATATTTAATTAAAAAACTGCCTCCTCGGTAATTCAAAAGCCAATCTACTTCAACTTGTTTGCTAATTGTCCAATAGGCAATGCCATAAGCTTTTAAATGATTCTTCTGATCTTCATCCATATAAATTAACAATGATGAAGCTTTAACCCAAATGCTGGTAAGCAAACAGAAAATCAAAATGTAATACTTTTTTTTAATCGCCATAATTACATAAAACACTAAAATACCTGATTTAGTCTGTTTACAAAAATTAAAAAAATGATTTATAGATTTTATAAGGGTGCGTGGGGACACGCACCTTGGCTATTTGCAATGGAACGTGTCTCCACGTTCTATAAAATAATTGGAGTTGAAATTTAAACTGTTTCTTATATTAATGATTAAATTTCTATTATCGGTTTCTGGGTACATAATGTAGTATATACACCTGAGAGTAGCAGCAGCCCCGAGTTTTTTCTATGAGGGCTATAGCGAATGGCAGGGCTGTAGATTGCGAAGAATTACTTTACCGTTCGTTTTCTTATGTTTTTTATCAAAAGATTGAGTAATATTTGTAATTTAAATCTTTAAAGATGTTCTATTTATACAATTTTGTTATTTTTGCGGTTCCCATAAAATTTTAACGTATTGGGAAAGTTTTTAATAAATAAAAATTGATATGAGTAAAGCAATAATAAAAACCGAAAAAGGTAATATGACTGTAGAGTTCTTTGAAAAAGATGCTCCGAAAGCAGTTGCAAACTTCAAAAAATTAGCAAACGAAGGCTTTTACGATGGTGTAACTTTTCACCGTGTAATTTCTGATTTTATGGTTCAAACAGGTTGCCCTAATTCTAAAGATGGTGCGTCTGGTATGCCAGGTACTGGTGGTCCGGGTTACAAAATCGATTGTGAATTAGATGGCGAAAATCAATATCACGATCGTGGTGTGCTATCTATGGCTCATGCAGGTCGTAATACTGGTGGTTCACAATTCTTTATTTGCCACAGCAGAACGAACACAGCGCATTTAGATCGTAACCATACTGTATTTGGTAAAGCAATTGAAAATGTTGATCTTGTTGATGATATCCGTCAGGGAGATAAGATTTTAGGAATTGAAATTATTGAAGATTAGTAAATTGCGTTAAGCGGTGAGCGTTAAGCGTTTAAAGCGTTACTCACTAACCGCCAACCGCTAAACAATTATATATATGAATTTAAGAGGAATAGTTGCCGTTTCTGGCAGACCAGGTTTATTTAAACTTGTTGGACAAAATAAAGTAGGTTATATTTTAGAAGGGTTAGATGCACAAAAACTTAAAGTTGTGGCTAACATCACCAATACTAAACTTGCATCTTTAGAAGATATCACCGTTTACGGCGAAGAAGAGGAAATTAAATTAGTTGATGTTTTTACAAAAATTGCAGCTAAAGGAACAACTCCAGATACTAAAGCAGATACTTCAGTTTTACGTGCTTACTTTAACGAAGTTGCACCAGGACACGATGAAGATAAAGTTTATGCTTCTGATATGAAAAAAATTATTGGTTGGTATAACTTAATTAAGGATATGCCTTTGTTTACAGAAGATACTCCTGAAACACAAGGTACGCCAGCTGAAGTGAAGTTATCTGAGGAAAAAGCTGCAGCTGATAAAAAGCAAAAAGCTACGGGTTCTAAAGCTTCTGCAAGTGCAAAAGCAACCACAAAAACTTCTGCACCAGCTAAGAAAGCTAGCATGACAAGTAAAAAAGGAGTTTAATCTTCTTAAATGAATCTTAAAAACATCGGATTTATTCGATGTTTTTTTTTGCCTTTTATTTAGAGAAATACCAGATTAAACCACAAATAAGAGAAGAAGCAATTATGCTAATCCAAAAATATTTGTCGCTACCACTTTGTCTGCTTTTAAATCTATACTGTCTCTTATATTTATCTAGTAACATATCGTTTTTATTTTATGATGAAATAATTTGTTAAATTCCATATTTGATTAAAGTTTTGTCTTTTATTAAGCATGATGATAAGGTTCTCCTTTTAAAATACTGAAACCTCTGTATAATTGCTCAACAAAAAACAAGCGTATCATTTGGTGAGAAAATGTCATATCAGATAAAGATATTAAACCATTCGCTCTTTTGTAAATTGTATCGTCAAAACCGTAAGGGCCACCAATTATAAAAATTAAATGCTGTACACTTCCAACCATTTGCTTATTCAAATAATTGGAAAACTCTACTGAACTATATTTTTTTCCTTTTTCATCGAGAAAAATAACAACATCGCCATTATTAATTTGTTTGTGTAGCAACTCTGCTTCTTTTGTTTTCTGTTGTGCTTCTGATAAATTTTTAACGTTTTTAACATCAGGAATTGCCAGAAAACTAAAATTAATATAGTGTTTTAAACGATTAATATATTTTTCAATGCCTTCAATTAGGTATTTGTCTTCTGTTTTGCCAATGGCGATAAGGGTAATCTTCATCTAATATTTACCTATATTTATCATTTTTCAATTCAAATATAATGTTAAAAACACAAGCGCAAATAATATCTGGTTACAACGAAAAAATTAGAGAAGTTAGTACACGAATTAATGAAAGAAAAAAACTGGTAGATAAGCTTTCTTTAGTTAGAATTGGGTTATTCCTTGCCGAAATTCTATTTTTTGTATTGCTTTTAAATTCTGCTGATGATGGCTGGAGGACTGTATTGCAAATTGCTTTGCTTCTGCCTGTATTTGTTTTTGCATTTGTAGTTAAAAAGCAAAGCAAATTAGACCGGGAAATCGATTATCAGAAACAATTGCTATGGGTTTATCAAAACGAATGGAACCAGCTAAATAACGTAAAAAATGGTTATGATGATGGGAATCAATTTGAATCAGAATCACATCCTTTTACATCTGATTTGGATATTTTTGGAAGCACATCTCTGTATTCATTAATAAACAGGTGTTACACGAAAAACGGTAAAGATGTATTGGCTAAAAATTTATCAGAAAAAACATCAAGATCAACAATTTTCTCGCGTCAGGAAGCTGTTAAGGAAATTCTAAATAATATTGATGATACTTTTGATTTCAGAGCAAATCTCCACGGTCATGATGTAGAAAAAATAGAATTAATAAAAAAACAGTTAGCGCATCAGTTGGGCGAACAGTTATCTTTCGTGCGAAAGAGCTTATTAAAGTTTTATATTATCTTAACGCCTTACATTTCTGTTGCATTGATTCTTGCGGCGATATTTATAAATAATGTGTTTTGGGATGTTTTAATACTTTACTTTTTGATTAACGTTGGCTGGAATATGTCGCAAGGCGCTAAAATTAACAAGGTGTTTTATAGTTTCAGCGGAGGCTCTAATCTTTTAAATGGATATGCAGACGCTATTCTTTGGACAGAAAATCATCAATGGAAAAGTAGTTATATTCTATGTTTTTTCAACTCGAAAACACCAGTAAGTAAACAAATTAAAAGTCTTTCCAAAATTATTCAAAACTTTGATGCCAGGTTAAATATCCTTGTAGGAGTGGCTTTAAATGCTTTGTTCATGTGGGATTTAAGATGCTGCGCAAGCTTAGACCGCTGGTACCAGTCTTCCTCAAAAGATGTAATTTCTGCTTTAAACCATTTGGGAGATTTTGAAGAACTGATTTCTTTAGCAACGTTAGCGCATAATCAGCCAGAATGGATTTTTCCCGAAATTGATGAGTCCTTTGCACTGAAAGGATTACAAATCGGTCATCCGTTAATTCCATCCGAAAATAGAATATCAAATGATTTTGGTGTAGAAAGTAATCCAACGGTTGATATTGTTACCGGTTCAAATATGGCCGGAAAAAGTACATTTTTGCGCACACTTGGTATTAACATGGTTTTGGCTTATGCTGGTGCTCCGGTTTGTGCTAAATCAATGAATTTGTCTGTATTTTCCATAAATACTTATATGCGTATTAAAGATTCGTTAAATGAAAGTACATCAACTTTTAAGGCTGAATTAAATCGTTTAAAAATGATTTTAGATAACGTAGTTAAAGATAAAAATACTTTTGTTTTAATTGATGAGATGTTGCGTGGTACTAATAGCCGTGATAAATATTTGGGTTCTAAGGTATTTGTAGAAAAACTAATTGCCGAAAAAACGCCAGCACTTTTTGCTACACATGATTTGCAATTAGCAGATTTAAAACAACAAAATCAACATACATTGCGTAATTACCATTTTGATATTACGATAAATAATGGCGAAATGTTGTTTGATTATAAATTGAAAAATGGTCCTTGCCAAACTTTTAATGCTGCAATTTTATTAAAAGAGATTGGGTTAACGCTTGATTAGTAAATTAAAGTTTAATCATCTGTTAACATTAACTTCTCATATTTATAAATAAAATATATGGAATGATAAAATCTGCTGATTTTGGTCAAGATTTTTTGTGGGGCGTAGCAACTGCTGCTGCTCAAATAGAAGGAACATCAGATATGTATGGTAAAGGTGCCTCTATTTGGGATACTTTTTCTGCCAAGAGCGGCAAAATAAAAAAAGGACATAAAATAAATGTTACCTGCGATTTTTATCATCGTTTTAGAGAAGACATTGCTTTGGTTAAAATTTTGGGGTTTAAAGTTTTTAGATTCTCAATCGCCTGGTCTAGAATTTTACCTTACGGAAAAGGCGAGGTTAACCCCGAAGGAATCAGGTTTTATCACAACGTAATCGACGAGTGCTTAGAACACGGGATAACGCCTTATATCACTTTATACCATTGGGATTTGCCCCAGGCTTTAGAAGATGAGGGTGGTTGGACAAGCTTTAGTATTAACGCAGCTTTCAATGCTTTCGTTAGTATTTGCGCTATGGAATACGGAGATAAAGTTAAAAACTGGATCATCATTAATGAACCTTTTGGTTTTACTTCCTTAGGATATATGTTAGGTGTGCATGCACCAGGTAAAACCGGTCTCGGCAACTTCTTTTCTGCTGTACATCATACCGCTTTGGCACAGGCAGAGGGTGGTAAAATTCTGCGTGCAGAAATACATAAGGCTAACATTGGTACAACGTTTTCTTGCTCCGAAATTCTGCCTTATACACAAAGTGACAACGATATACTTGCTGCAAAAAGAGTAGATTGTTTAATGAACAGGCTTTTTATTGAACCAACTTTAGGTTTAGGTTTCCCTTCTGCCGATTGGGATGTTCTTGAAAAGTTTCAAATAGAATATGGCACGTGGCGCCATATCGACCGTTATAAATTTGATTTCGATTTTATTGGCTTGCAAAATTATTTTCCTTTAACTGTAAAGTACAATGCTTTTATTCCTGTTATTCAGGCCTGGGAAGTTAAGGCGAAAAACCGTAAAAAACCACATACTGCAATGGGGTGGGAGATTAATGCAGATAGCTTTTACAATATTATAAAACAGTTCTCTAGTTACAATGGTGTAAAAAACATAATGATAACTGAAAATGGCGCAGCTTATCATGATAAGATTGTAGATGGGAGCGTTAATGATGCTGAACGCATAGAATATTTTCAATTATACCTAGCCGCATTACTTAAGGCAAAGAATGAAGGTTTGCCAATTATCGGATATATGGCCTGGACATTAATGGATAATTTTGAATGGGCAGAAGGTTTTAATGCCCGTTTTGGATTAATTTATAATGATTTTAAAACCCAACTTCGAACTATAAAAGATTCTGGTTACTGGTGGCAGAAGTTTTTGAAATAGGAGACTGTAGCACTTCCAGATTATTCATCGTTTAGCTGAATACAAACAAATGGCTATATGAGAAAATTAAAACTATTAACTGCAGTTCTATCACTTTTATTTATTTTAAGTTGTAAAAAGCGCCAGAACACCCCCGAAATCATTACCTCAAAGGCAAGTGTTATACAAGATTGTGTTGCAACATATTTGAAGTTAGAAGCGGGACAAACCTACAGGGTTTGTAATTTGACCAAAGCTGAGACTTTTAAGACTGGTGAACAAGTATCTGTTGTTTATTATCTAATTAATGTTTGTAATGGTGGGTTTAGGGAGATTAGTTGTTATAAAACGCCTATAAAAGAAGATGGCGTTGTCTATATAACTGAAATTAAAGTACAATAATTTTACTTCTCAACCAAAGATTTTATCTTATTTCAACTCAAAATCTATGATTTATAAATTTAGAATAATTGCATTTCTATTCTCCCTAATTCTTCCAACTTTTTCAGCGTGTAAAGACAGTAACTTAATTACTTCTACAAAAGAGGCTGATGAAAGCGAATTGAAAGTGCTGTTAAATGAAATTGAAAAAATGTCTGATGGGATAACTTGTACTAATGCATCCGATTGGCGGTTTGTTCCAATTGGCTCAAAACCTTGTGGCGGCTCAACACATTTTGTTTTGTATTCTGTTAAAATCGATACTAATTTGTTTCTTCAAAAAGTAGAACAATACACTCAAAAACAAAAAAACTTTAATGTAAAGTATCAATTATCTTCAGATTGCAAAGGAATCGTTGCTCCAAAATATATTGCCTGCATTAACGAAAAGCCAAAATTAGTTTACTAATAATATTAATACTTAGAGGCAAACCTTAATAGGGTGTGCCTTTTTTTATGAAAAATATTATAATTTAATTTAGACTTAATCTAAATAGTGTATATTTGGATTCTTCTTGTAAGTCTTCAACATTATATTTTGGTTAGTTTTTGTTGATTAGTAAGTCCTGTTTACCCGCATAAATGCATGTGGGTAAATCAGGCACAATTATAGTTTAAATAGTTAGCCTATGTGTAAAACTTTGGTTTTAGCTCAGAATGAAAATATAACCATTGCGCAGTGTTGCAATTGTCGTGTTTTAAATATTTGGAGAGCAGGTGTTCTTATGAACTTTTCATTTGAACAGTTTGATGCCTTTTATAATGCAACTAAAAGATTGGAATTTGATAATTATTTAGAAAATAGACCCGATGGAAAAGAAGTAGTAATTCTATCTACGCCTTTCCCAGATATAAGTTTGGTTTTTACAAGAGAAGAATGGCGTGAGTTTTTTCAGAAAATGGAAGAGGCTACTTTTATGCAAAAGGTGTATGAGCTTGTACATAATTAACACCACCTTCCTATCAAAAAAAATCCCGTCTTGAAATTAATTCAAAACGGGATTTTTTATTTGGATTAAGGAATAAAGATCAAGGAACAAAGATCGTAATTATAAAATCTGTCTTTGTTCCTTACGCCTAGCTCTTTTATCCTTGCTCCTTTATCCTTATTCTTATTCTTATTCTTAAAGCGCAGCTTTTGCAGCAGCATCTCTTCTAATGATATTTAAAGCGCCACCAGCAACAAACCACTCAATTTGTTGAGCGTTATAGCTGTGATTAACTGGGAATTGCTCTTGAGTACCGTCTGCATGGTGTAAAACCAATGTTAATGGTTTATCTGGAGCAAATTCTGTTAAACCTAAGATGTCAATTTTATCATCCTCAAGAATTTTATCATAATCTGCTTTGTTTGCGAATGTTAAGCCTAACATACCTTGTTTTTTAAGGTTTGTTTCGTGAATACGGGCAAAAGATTTTACCAGTACGGCACGAACGCCTAAATGACGAGGCTCCATAGCTGCGTGTTCACGAGAAGAACCTTCACCATAGTTTTCATCACCAACTACTATCGAGCCAATGCCTGCCGCTTTATAATCACGCTGAGTTGCAGGAACAGGGCCATATTCACCAGTTAATTCATTCTTAACATTATCTGTTTTATCGTTGAAGTAATTAACTGCACCGATTAGCATGTTGTTAGAGATATTATCTAAGTGACCACGGAATTTTAACCACGGACCAGCCATGGAAATATGATCTGTAGTACATTTACCTTTTGCTTTGATTAAAAGATTTAAACCTTTCAAGTCTGTACCTTCCCAAGGTGTAAAAGGATCTAATAATTGTAAACGGTGAGAAGTTGGAGAAACCAAAACCTCAACGCCAGAACCATCTGCTGCAGGCGCTTGGAAACCAGCATCTTCAACTGCATAACCTTTTGGAGGCAATTCATAACCCGTTGGCGGATCTAATTTAATTTGTTCGCCTTTATCGTTTGTTAACGTATCGGTTAATGGGTTGAAACCTAAATCACCAGCAATTGCAATTGCAGCGACCATTTCTGGCGATGCTACGAAAGCAAAAGTGTTAGGGTTACCATCAGCACGTTTAGCAAAGTTTCTGTTAAAAGAGTGTACAATTGTATTTTTTTCTGCTTTTTCTGCACCAGTTCTATCCCACATACCAATACATGGTCCGCAAGCGTTGGTGAAAATAGTCGCATTTAAATCTTCGAAAGTTTTTAAGTAACCATCGCGATTTGCTGTATAACGAACTTGTTCCGAACCTGGGTTAATACCAAAATCTGCCTTAGTTTTTAATCCTTTAGAAATTGCCTGATTAGCAATAGAAGCTGCTCTAGATAGATCTTCGTAAGAAGAGTTGGTGCAAGAACCAATTAAACCCCATTCTACTTTTAAAGGCCAGCCGTTTTTCTCTGCTTCAACTTTCATTTGCGAAACCGGAGTAGCTAAATCTGGTGTAAAAGGACCGTTTAAATAAGGCTCTAATTCATCAAGGTTGATTTCGATAACCTGATCAAAATATGTTTCCGGGTTAGCATAAACTTCATCATCACCGGTTAAATACGCTGCAATTTTGTTTGCTTCATCAGCAACTTCGTTTCTACCTGTAGCACGTAAATAACGCTCCATGCTTTCATCGTAACCGAAAGTAGAAGTAGTTGCACCTATCTCGGCACCCATGTTACAAATGGTACCTTTACCAGTACAGCTTAAATTTACAGCGCCATCGCCAAAGTATTCTACAATTGCACCAGTACCACCTTTTACAGTTAAAATACCAGCAACTTTTAAAATAACATCTTTAGCAGCAGTCCAACCATTTAGTTTACCTGTTAATTTTACACCAATTAACTTAGGAAATTTAAGCTCCCAAGGTAATCCAGCCATAACATCACAAGCATCAGCACCACCTACACCAATAGCAACCATACCTAAGCCACCTGCATTTACAGTGTGTGAGTCAGTTCCAATCATCATTCCACCTGGGAACGCGTAATTTTCTAAAACTACCTGATGAATAATACCTGCTCCTGGTTTCCAGAAACCAATACCATATTTATTTGATACAGATGATAAAAAGTCGAAAACTTCAGCACTTTCTGTTTTTGCATGAGGCAAATCAATATTAGCACCTTCTTTAGCAGTGATTAAGTGATCGCAATGTACCGTTGATGGAACTGCAACTTGCGGGCGACCTGCCTGCATAAATTGTAAAAGAGCCATTTGAGCCGTTGCATCTTGCATGGCTACGCGGTCTGGTGCGAAATCTACGTAATCTGTTCCGCGAGAAAATGCTTTTTTAGGATCGCCATCCCAAAGGTGAGCATACAATATTTTTTCAGATAATGTTAAAGGTCTGCCAACTACTTTACGAGCTGCATCTACGCGGCTACCGAAGTTTGCATAAACCTTTTTAATCATGTCTATATCAAAAGCCATCGATTTATTGGTTAAAAGGTAATACTTCTATTCTAATAGCTGCGAATTTACAAAAAAAATACACCTCTTACAGTCATTAGAAGATCATTGTATTATTTAGTATTATTCTAAATAGCTTATGGATTTAAACACTGTCCGTTTTCAGTTAGGGGTGTTCGTTTTTGAACAGTTTACATCGGTTGTCGGCTAAGCAACCTACTTGTAGTAAGTTAGTTACAGATAATTAGTCGTTTGGCATTAATTTCGTCTGTAATTTATAATGATGAAAATTGATAACCTTTTTCTGAAAAATACTGTAGCACTTTTGGTAATGCATACATTAACCGATCTGCTGCTTTTAAACTATCGTGAAAAACAATAATAGAGCCGTTTCTAGTGTGTTTTATAACGTTTAAATAACATTTTTCAGGTGAAAGATTGATGTCAAAATCGCCGCTTAGTATATCCCACATTATAATTTGTAGTTGGCAGTTTTCAGCTTTTAGTTTAGAGTTCTTTACTTTCAGTTTTAGGCTTTCAGCTTTCAGCTTAATAATTTGTGACTTTTTTATCCTCCCGTAAGGTGGCCGAAAAAGATTTGTTTGCGTAAGCGCCTGGCATTTTAATGCGTTTTTTACATAAGTTTCATCATCGGTTATCCATCCTTTAAGGTGATTAAAAGTATGGTTTCCGATAGCATGACCGTCGTTTTTTACACGTTCAAAAACCTCGGGATTTTTAGTGATATTATCACCAATACAAAAGAATGTCGCTTTGGCATTAAAAGCTTTTAAAGTTTTTAATACAAAATCTGTAACATTGGGTATAGGTCCGTCGTCAAAGGTTAAATAAATAACTTTTTCATTTCGAGGCTTATTCCATAATAACGATGGGTAATACCATTTAAGCAGAAGCGGTGATTTGACCAGGTACATTACTCAAAGTTAGTAATTGCGTGGATAGATTGAAATTATTAAAGTTGTTTATATAGATTTGAAACAAATTATGAAGATGTTTACCCAAACAAAGTTTTTTTCCGGTTCTGCATTATTAGTGGCGTTATGCTTAGGTCAAAGTGTTAGTGCTCAAGAAGTAATAACCATACAGCAAGCGGTTGATAATACCTTAAAAAATAACCTAACCATTAAACAAGCTCAGTTTAGTGCGGCTATTAGCGATGAGAATTTAACTCAATCTAAGTATGCTCTTTATCCAAATCTGAACGCCAGCGTAAATCCTAATTTAACTTTTGGTCGTGGTTTAGATCAAACTACGTTTCAGGTTACTAACCAGACTTCGCTATTTACAAGTGGAAATTTGAGTACCAATATAGATTTGTTTCAAGGTTTTTCGAAAATCAATCAAATCAGACAAAACAAAACTATTTTAGAAGCAGATAAAAGCAATGTAGATAAAGTTAAAAACGATTTAATTTTAAACGTTGTAACGGCATATCTACAGGTTTTATATAATACCGATTTGGAAAGAGCATCTAAAGAGCAATTAGACATTGCCAATAAAACTTTGGTAAGAGAAAATGCCTTGTTGGATGCAGGAAATAAAACATTAGCAGATATTTCTCAGGCCAAATCGCAAGTTGCAATAGCCGAATTAAACTTAACAAATGCGCAAAATGCCTTATCTATTTCTTACCTAACTTTAGGCCAACTAATGGAAATGCAGCCTAACCAAAAATTTGTTGTTCAGGCACCATTAATTGATAACGTAAAAGCGGCTACTTCAACTGCTAACCCCGACGAAATTTTTAATAACGCATTAAATATTTTTCCTGATATCAAGTTAGCAACTTTACGTTCTCTTGCGGCTAAACAAGCTATTGCAGTTGCAAAGGGTGCGTACTTGCCGTCATTAAGTTTAGGTGCGGGCATAAATACTTCATATTCTTATCAATTCGATTATAAAGGCTTAAATCCTCAATCTTCTTTTGCAGATCAGATTGATCAGCGTTTAGGACAAAGTGTAGGAATGAGTTTGCAAATTCCTATTTTTAATGGATTTACGGCACGTTCAAGTGTTCGTAGGGCAAAAATTACTTATCAAAATACATTAACCTCTGAGCAATTAGCTAAAAACAATTTAAACAAAGTTATTTTTCAGGCGACAACAGATTTAAAAGCGGCTGAAAGTCGGTATGGTTCAACACAAAATGCCTTTAACGCACAAAAGGATGCTTTTTATGTTGTAGAGCAGCGTTATAATGTGGGTTTGGTAAACTCTTTAGATTATAGCACAGCACAAACAAATAGAAATAAAGCTGAAATAGATTTTATTCAGGCTAAGTACGATCTTTTATTCAGGGCTAAGGTAATTGATTACTATTTAGGTAAACAGATTACATTTTAAATTAGGTTGAAAGACTAAAGCAAAAAGCTTAAAGTTTGGTATGTCTAAACTTTTCAACCTTTAACCATTCAACTTTAAAACAATAAACTAATACAATAAAAACATTATGAAACTGAAGCACATTTTAATTACCATTGGTGTTATCCTGGTCGTTCTTATCGGATTAAAACTTGCCGGAGTTATCGGGGGCGATAAAACTGAAAAAGTTACTGTAGAAAAGGCATCGGATAGAACTGTTGTAGAAACAGTAACTGCGAGTGGTAAAATACAACCTGAAACAGAAGTAAAATTAAGTTCTGAAGTTTCTGGTGAGGTGGTAGAATTAAAAGTAAAAGAAGGTGATATTGTTAAAGCTGGCCAATTACTTTGTAAAGTTAGACCAGATGTGCTGCAATCGGGTTATGAAAGAACCGTTGCTTCATTTAATGCTCAAAAGGCGAATGTTGCTGCCGCTCAACAACAGCTAATTCAGAATCAAGCTAACTTTGTTAACTCAGAAGCTACTTATAAACGTAATGTCGAATTATTTAATAAGAAGGTAATTTCAGCCTCAGAATTTGATGCGGCTAAAGCTGCATATTTAACAGCTAAAGCAAATTTAGCAAGTGCTAAAGAAAATGTAACCGGTGCTAAATTTACATTAGAGCAAACTGGCGCTAATGTTAAAGAGGCGGGGGCAAACTTGGCAAAAACAACAATTTACGCTCCGGTTGATGGTGTTGTTTCTAAGTTATCAATAGAACTTGGCGACCGTATTTTAGGTACTTCACAAATGGCGGGCACAGAAATTATGCGTATCTCTAATCTTTCATCAATGGAAGTAAATGTTGATGTAAACGAAAACGATATTACTCGTGTTAAAGTTGGCGATAAATCATCAATAGAAGTAGATGCTTTCTCTGATAAGAAATTTAGAGGTGTGGTAACTGAAATTGCAAGTTCTTCAACAGCTGTTGGAACTACAACTTCAACCTCGGTAGATCAGGTGACTAATTTCTCTGTAAAAATTAGAATTACAGAAGAACTTTCTGGTAAACAACAATCTATTTTCCGTCCGGGTATGTCAGCAACTGTAGATATCGAAAGCGAGTCGTTAAAAGGATTATCAGTTCCTATTCAAGCGGTATTTACCGATAATAAAAATAAAGCGGCTGATGCTACTGCAAATAACCAGGAAAATAGTGATAAGCAAAAATCGAAGCTTGCAGATAAAACCGTTAAGCAATTTGTTTATATTTATGATGCGGCTACCAAAAAAGTCAAACAAGCTGAAGTTACAACAGGCATACAGAATGATCAGTTTATCATCATAAAATCTGGTATCAAAGCTGGTCAGGAAATCGTTACCGGACCATATTCTGCTATTCAAAACAAGCTTAAGGATGGTATGATTGTAGAAAAAACATCTAAAGACCAATTGTTTAGCAAAGACGCTAAAAAGTAGTTAATAAATAATCGTAAGAAATAGTATCTTGCGTTGTTGAAGTTGTAAGGTTTAGGATTTAAGTTAATTGCTTATTCTTATACCTTACACCTTTTACCTTTAACTTTTTTTATAACCATGGTACCAAAAATAGCAATGATTGGGGGCGGAAGCTGGGCGACTGCCATTGTAAAAATGCTATCAGATAATCTGACAGAAAAGGAAATTTATTGGTGGATGCGTAATACAGAAGCGATTGAGCATATCAAGAAATTTAAGCATAATCCAAATTACATAAGTTCTGTTGAGCTAAAAATAAATGCTGATAATATTTCAACTGATATTAACTGTATTGTCAATTCTGCAGATTATATCATTTTAAACGTTCCTGCCGCTTTCTTAAAAGAAACCCTTAAAAATATTACTCCAGCCAATTTAAAGGGCAAGAAAATTATTTCTGCAATTAAAGGAATTGTTCCTGAAGATAATCTCATTATTGGAGAATTCCTTCACGAAATTTACGAAGTTCCTTATCACGATATTTTGGTTGTTAGCGGTCCTTGCCACGCAGAAGAAGTTGCATTAGAAAAACTTTCTTACCTAACAATTGCTTGCACCGATGTAGAAAAGGCATCAACTTTCGCAACATTTTTAAATACACGTTACATTAAAACCAATGTTTCTGATGATATTTTCGGAACAGAATATGCTGCAGTTTTAAAAAATATTTACGCTGTGGCCAGTGGTATTTGCCATGGAATTGGTTATGGAGATAATTTTCAGGCTGTTTTAATTAGCAATGCCATTCGAGAAATTGAAAGGTTTGTTGCTGCCGTTCATCCTATAAATCGAGATATTAAAGAATCTGCTTATTTGGGCGATTTGCTTGTAACTGCTTATTCTCAATTTAGCAGAAACCGAACTTTTGGCAACATGGTAGGGAAAGGTTACACCGTAAAATCTGCACAATTAGAAATGAATATGATTGCAGAAGGCTATTATGCTGTAAAATGTATGCATATTAAAAATCAGGAGTACGATGTAGATATGCCAATTAGTAAGGCCGTTCACCGTATTTTGTACGAAGGTCGCTCACCTCATATCGAAATGAAAATGCTTGCTGAGAAATTAAATTAGTCACAGGAAATTTTGTTGTAAAGCAATTGTTGTACTCCTCGGCTGCAACAGTCCTTCTTTACGCTAAATCTATTTTGCGAAAGTTTGCGACGTTGATTAGAGCGCTTGTGTCTCAAAATAGTATATCGCTCCAATAAGGTTTATAATACACAAGTAAGGGCTAGCATTAATTGTTAGTCTATAACTGCAAATTAGCCCCCGCAAAGCGGCATACCTTAAGCGTAGCGTAAGGATATAGCGAAGCACGGAGGCAGAGTTAAATAGAAGTAGTTGTTTTGCGCTTAAAGAAAGAATAACGACTATTTTCTACAGTATTATTTTAACTTGCTGTAAGTGAAACAAAATCCAAAATGGAATGTTATTGTTATATATAAAATATAACTGTCATGAAAAAGAAATTAGCAGTAGGCTTATTAACATTAGCATTATTTGCAGGTTTAACGCTAAGCGTTAACGCACAAGAAAAAAAGAAAACAGAAGTAGGTAAAGCATTACAAAGCACGGGCAAAGCAATTGATAAAGGCGCTAAGTCTGTAGGAAATAAAACGGCGGAAGTAGCTGTAAAAGGAAGTTCTAAGGTTGCAGACAAAACCTGGAAAGGTAAAATGGCACCAGATGGTTCTGATGTTTACATCAACGCTAAAAACGAAAAATATTACGTAAACTCAAAAGGTGCTAAAATTTGGTTAAAACCAAGTCAGATTAAAACGCGTGTAGAGAAGAAAAATTAGTGCTAAGTTATTAGCGCATAAAAAAGCAGTTCAAGATGAGCTGCTTTTTTTATGGTGGTGCGCCGGGCATGGCAATCAACTATAGGGTTAAAGTCCCGAACACGCTTAGCAGTAGGAAGTGTTAGCCAGAGACAAGGGTGTCGTGGGTGACTGCGAATC
>NZ_JBHSBY010000015.1:0-669 GCF_042650905.1 Pedobacter jamesrossensis
CATCGCTGTTTATACAACAGACCTATCTGCTCGGTATCCATATCAAAAATATTGGTCAGGAACTGTAGGATTTTTTTCTTTTCCACATCATAATAAACCACCCTTCTCAATAGAATAACCTGTTCTTTTTTCTGCTCATCTGTATAGCTAATGTTGATTTTTTCATCCTTGATGTATCCAGTGGGGCAGCTGTCCGATATATCTAGGTCTTGCAGTCCCTGATAAACGGCATTATCCTTTAGGCGGGTCACAAAATGAACACCATCGTTTGTCCATTTGGCGTATTGTTGGTAGTCTACGTATCCACGGTCAAAAATGGCAATCTGGTGTGGCTTCAGTTTCAACTTTTCCAGAAAAACNGGCATTCAGCATGGTGTGAACCTTGATGCCACCCTTGCTCTTTCCATCAGCGGATTTACGTCCCACGCACTTCATTATTGCCTTAAAAAGGCTTATGGTGGTACTATCGATGATAAATAGGCGTTTGAGCAGTTCTTTGTTTGGATGGCTGTCCGATAAAAGTTCCTTATAGCGCTGGTAGAGCTTCTGGTATACCGCACCAAAGAAAGCTTCACTTCGGCAGGCATTGGAATCGCTTAAAGTGCTACGGGGTGGGGTGTAGCTAAGACCTAAATGGTTCAGCTTATCACCATAAGCGGCTATGCCCTG
>NZ_JBHSBY010000016.1:0-103725 GCF_042650905.1 Pedobacter jamesrossensis
CTCAACTGCTAACATTTTTTCTTCTGATGTTCTCATATATTTCTTTTATGCAAAGAAAAACATCGCGAAAGTTATTTAAAAGATGTACTTGGTAGGCTGCTTACGTTGCAGAAGCAAAAATTGTAGATGTAAAAAAAGATATGGAAGACTGGAAAGCTTTAGCTACTGCTACTAATTTTTAAATTTCAATACAATCGTTGCGAGTCACGAAGCAATCTATTAGAAACGGGATTGCTTCGTGACTCGCAATGACGTGAATATTTAAAGAAAACACTTATTTCATGTTTATCAGTGTTTTCTTTAATTCGGTTTCAGTAAATTCCTTTTCGTAAAATTGCCTTACCTTTTTATGAACAAATAATGTTGCAGGTATTGCACCAGACCATTTTTTATCAATTCTTTGAATATAAGCTTGCTGGTCTGGTTCGTTTAAAAGGAAAACCTCTGCATTAATTTGGTTTTTTTCTACAAATGGAATTACCTTGTTTTGCAGTTTCGATTTAAAATCCAAACTTACCAAAAGTACTTTCACAGGTTTATTTAGGTTTTCAATCCTAAGCTTTTCAAAATTAGGCAACTCTGCAACACAAGGCGAACACCAGGTTGCCCAAAAATTTATAACGTAAGTGGTATCTTTTCCTTTAGCGATGCGTTTATCAAGCTCATCAACTGTCAATAATTTCACTTGAGCATTTACAGAATAACTAATTAGAGAAAAGAAGATTATATAAATGAAACGCATAGTTTTATACTGAATTCTTTAGGGTTTAGGTAGAAATCATTTTACATTCATAAAAGCAGGCCAACATGAAATGGATGATGAATAAATATGTATAATGTTAATTACCGTTTGGTTTCAACCAAAGGAATATTAGTTAACCGAACCTGTTTTAACCAACGCTCTTTGGTAAGCAGGTAAATTCAAATCATCTACAATTACACCTCTTGTTGTACTTGCATGGACGAAAAAACCATTATTTAGGTAAATACCAACATGGTCTACACTACCTCCTCCAAAAGAAAAGAAAACTAAATCGCCCTCTTCTAAATTATTAATACTCTTTTTACGAGCAAAGTTAGCCTGTTCACGGGAGATTCTTGGTAAAGTAACACCATAAATTTCTTTCTCTAAAAGAAAAGCAAAACCAGAACAATCAATACCACTTTTATCTAAACCACCAAATCGATATTTTACCCCGGCCCAATCGTTAATAAAACGGTAAAGTGGTTTACTTTTTAAACTTGCCATAGCATCGGCAGCTTTTGAAGCTTTAGTATCACTTTTAACAGTGTATTTCCTTGTTCCGCATGAAGATAAAATAAGTATAAAAATTATCATCAACCAAAAGGAAGTAGTCCGTTTCGTTTTAATCATATTATTATTTCGTTGCCATGGAAATACGGAATTCACAGAAAAAGCTAATTCCTGTTTTCCTTAGCTAATTATTTTACAGTTAATTATCTTTTATCAATCGCTGTATTTCATCTAATTTAAGTAACGCCTCTACAGGAGTTAACGCATTTACATCCAAATTATTAAGTGTATCTCTAATTTTTACTAAAACCGGGTCATCAATGGCAAACATTTGTAATTGGTAAGCCTGATTTTGAACTTTTTTGATGCTATCCTTAATACTCTGTCCTTCAGTTCTATCGATTTCTAATTTCTTTAAAATCTCATTTGCTCTGCCAATCAATTTTGGTGGCATACCAGCCATTTTTGCTACATGAATACCAAAACTATGCTCACTTCCACCAGGAACTAATTTTCTTAAGAAGATAACCTTGTTAGTCATTTCCTTAACCGAAACATTAAAGTTCTTAATTCGGGGCATGGTATTCGCCAACTCATTTAACTCATGATAATGCGTAGCAAATAAAGTTTTCGGCCTTGCTGTTGGGTGCTGATGTAGAAATTCTGCAATTGCCCAGGCAATTGAAATACCATCGTAAGTGCTCGTTCCGCGACCGATTTCATCCAATAAAATCAAACTATCATCCGAAATATTATTTAAGATACTGGCGGTTTCATTCATTTCGACCATGAACGTACTTTCTCCTGACGAAATATTATCGGACGCACCAACACGGGTGAAAATCTTATCTACAATTCCAACTTCGGCATCCTTTGCCGGAACAAAACAACCCATTTGCGCCATCAGAACTATTAACGCTGTTTGGCGCAAAATAGCCGACTTACCCGCCATATTCGGGCCAGTAATCATGATAATCTGTTGTGAATCGGTATCTAAATAAACATCATTGGTAATGTATTCTTGACCGACAGGCAACTGCTTTTCAATAACGGGGTGTCTTCCACCCTTAATATCAAGCAATTTATCGTTAGTAACCTTAGGTTTATTGTAGTGATTTTTCTCTGCTAATTGAGCGAAACACAACAAGCAATCTAATTGCGCAATTAGAAAAGAATCTAACTGAATCGGTTTAATATAACTTGCCGTTTCGTACATCAATTCATTATATAAACGAATTTCAATCGCCTGAATTTTCTCTTCCGCACCTAAAATCTGGTCTTCATATTCTTTAAGTTCTGGTGTTATATATCGCTCTGCGTTAACCAAAGTTTGCTTACGAATCCAACCTTCCGGAACTTTATCTTTATGAGTATGCGTAACCTCTAAATAATAGCCAAAAACATTATTAAAGGCAATTTTTAAAGATGGAATTCCCGTTGCCTCGGCCTCACGTTTTTGTATCGTTACTAAATAATCTTTACCTCCAAAAGCAATTTTTCTCAATCGGTCCAAATCTTCATCAATCCCGTCAGAAATCACATTTCCTTTAATTAATAAAGCTGGTGGTTCTGGCTGCAGCTCCCTTTCAATGCGTTCGCGGATAGCTAAACAAGGATTTAACTGGTCAGCAATTTTAATTAGGAAAGGATTTTTAGAATCTGCCGCTAATTTTTTAACCGACTCAATATGATAAAGTGCTCTCTTCAAAGCAACCAATTCTCTGGGCCCAACACGCTGCAAACCAACCTTAGAAATCAATCTTTCTAAATCACCAATTTGTTTAATATGCGTTAAAAATTCAGATTGTAATTCGCTATGCTGCACGAAATAATCGACCATGCCCAGGCGCTCCTGGATGGGTTTTAACTCTTTCAATGGCATAATAATCCATTTTTGCAACAACCGGGCACCCATCGGGGTACAAGTATGGTCGAGGATATCGAATAAAGTTACCGCATTATCATTTGGCGAATTCACCAATTCCAAATTACGAATCGTAAACCTATCCAACCACATGTAGCGGTCTTCTTCTATCCTACTAATAGAAGTAATATGTTGTAAATTTCGATGCTCCGTTTCGCCTAAGTAATGTAAAATAACACCAGCAGCAATGATTCCACTTTGTAAACGCTCAACCCCGAAACCTTTCAAAGAAGTAACCTCGAAATGTTTCATTAAGGTTTCATTTCCATAATCAGCTGTAAACGGCCATTCATCTAAACCGAAAGTATAAAACCTATCGCCAAAATTCTCCGTAAAAACCTGACGTTTAGATTTCTGAAAAATAACTTCGCTAGGTTTAAAACCTTGCAAAAGCTTATCAATATAATCGCTGTTACCTTGCGCAATCAAAAATTCACCCGTAGAAATATCTAGAAAAGAAATGCCTAACTGAGTTTTATCAAAGTAAACACAAGCCAAAAAGTTATTCGATTTTTGGTTTACAATATTATCACCATAAGCTACGCCTGGCGTAATCAACTCGGTGACACCACGTTTAACAATCGTTTTAGTTGTTTTCGGGTCTTCCAACTGGTCGCAAATGGCTACACGCTGCCCTGCCCTCACCAATTTCGACAAATAATTATCTAAAGAATGATGCGGAAAACCGGCCAATTCTAACGCTCCACCATTTGGCCCTGTGCCTCTTCTTGTAAGTACAATACCTAAAATTTGGGATGTTTTGATGGCATCTTCGCCAAAGGTTTCGTAAAAATCGCCTACTCTAAAAAGTAGCAATGCACCCGGATACTTCGCTTTAATTGCGTTGTATTGTTGCATTAATGGGGTTTCTTTATTCGTGTCTTTAGCCAAAACTGAAATTAATTTGCAAAAGCCATAAAGATAGCACGATTATACTTTTAATGGCTATTTTGTTGAAAAATTGAATAAATGTTTGTATTTCGATCATCAGATCATAATAGCTAATCAATTACCCTTATTTGAAAACGGATGGTTCAACTCATTTGGCTAAACCTGCCCTATACAATCAATCTTTTAAAAACTACTGTCATGCTGAAGGTTAATTTATTTCATAAAAATCGATATAAATGACGTTAACAGTAACTAAACTAAGGGAATGAATGATTATGTTCTGTGAAGACACAGACCACGGAGCACCTTGGATTTTCTTAGATAGTTTAAAACATCATTATATATTACGTCAATGGTTGGTACGAAGCATCTATTTTTATGGCTTACAGATGCTTGGTACCTTAGCATAACAGCTTATTGAAGGTTGCTGCTATTTAAAAGCATTTCAGTTATTATTAGGTTTAAAATTAAAGTTAGTCTGAAAACCAGTGCTTTAATAATTATGACTGTAAAATTAAAACGTTTTGCTCATCAAAATGTTAGATTAGTATAGTTTAACCTAATATTATAAATTATGACGATTCAACTTAACACCGACAAAAACTTAACTATACACCAAGAATACGAAGATAAAATTAAAGCTGCCATTAACGATGGCTTAGCGAGGTTTGATGATTTAATTACCCGTTTAGAAGTTCATTTTACAGACGAGAACGGCAGTAAAGATGGTTTAGAAGATAAACGTTGTTTGTTGGAAGCACGAATTTCTGGAAAAGAACCATTTGCTGTAACCAACCTTGGTAGCACTTACGATGTAGCACTTAACGGTGCTATTAGCAAATTAAAAAGCAAGTTAGAAACCATTGCAGGAAAGCTTAAAACGCACTAAATAAAAAAATGCGATTCTGACACTCCAGAATCGCATTTTTTGTTTTATGTTAATTCCTATAAAGAACTTGGCAACATTAATAAAAATGGCATAGCTTTAGTGTAATCAAGTTTTTCAAAAAAAACACCTAAACGATTAAGATTTCTATAATATTCATTAACGTTTGTATAATAGTTTAATTCACTCTGAACATACCAAGCTTTGTATCCAAGCTTTTCAGCTAAAAACCATTTCTCTAATAATCTTCCCGCTCTACCATTACCATCTTCAAAAGGATGAATATTAACAAACACAATATGAATAAATGATGCGAAATAAAAAACCTGTTTATGGTTAAGTTCACATTTAATCAGCTTCTGAATATCATGCCATAATAAGTCTGAAAGTTTTTCTACTTCATTTCCGAATGCCGCTTCGTATTGAATTCGACCAGTTTTATGTTCCATAACCAACATATTACCCTTTCGGTAGGTACCTTGTTTATTAATTGGCAATAAATGTTTACTTATTAATTTGTGAGCACTTAGGAAGTTACTATTAGTTAAACTATTGTTTTGTGCAAAAATATAAGCGCTATATAAATCATTTGGCTTTTGAACTAAATCAGATTGATATTCTATATTTAGCATTTTATGTTTAATATAACTATCAACCTCCATTTGCTCTCCTTCAATACGTGAGGATGCAATAGCAGATACAGAAGTATAAAAATTAAAAGATTCGGTAGAAATTTCCGCATCGTGTAAACTTTCGAATTTTGCTGACAAATTATCATCCACCTTTGAGCAATATTCGTCTAATAAGTCAACTGAAATAATCTTAAGTTCATCAAGCATTCTAGAATAGATTTAGGCTAATTTAAGCTTTGGTTCCTTAAAAAGCTACTGATTTTTCCAACTCCTCAATATAACCCAAAAATAAATTCATTGCTTTCTTTCTATCATCCGTAACTTCAAATTGAAGTTTGTTGTACAAATAATCTTCTAAATCGAAGTTTAGAGTTTGAGGTAAGTCTTTTAAAACTTCATTTCTATGTGCTAAACCAAATTTTAAAGCGATATTAAATTCAGTTTTAAATTCTTGCGAAATTTCTTTATTCGCTACCCAAGCAGCGTACATGAAAGGCAAGCCTGTAAAATTTTTCCACTCTTCGCCCATGTCGTAAACAAAAGCATAATCATCCTTTTTACCGAAAGTTCTATCGCCAATTAAAACAATAGCATCCGCTTTTGCATTTAGGTCTGTTGTAAATTCTACATCTTGTTTCCAATAGAATTTAAGCAAAACTTTTGCCAGGTTATTGGATGTTCTGGAATGCGCATCTAACCTCAAAGTTTTAATTTCTTCAACCGGAACATCGCTGAAAATAAATACAGAGTTTACAGCCCCGTCGCTACCAATACAATAATCGGCAACAATGTTGGCATTTGGCACAAATGGAATAGCAGCTACAGGCATTAAACCCATATCTACCTCGCCACTAATTACTTTAGCAGCACAATCGGATGGAATGTCTAAGCTTAAATCTATTTTATTGATGATATCTGAATGCTCTAATCCGTAAATAAAAGCTTTGGTATTGGTATAGGCAACTGCCGATATTTTAATCTTATTCAAGGTGTTGTTTTTACTATTTTTAAAAAATGCCGTCATTGCGAGGCACGAAGCAATCTTCTTTCAATTTATTTATGGGATTGCTTCGTGCCTCGCAATGACGATTTTTAAATGCCATGGTTCGTGTCTCCACGAACCATGGCATTTAATTACCCAATCACTAATCCATCCAAATGAACCGCACTATTAAACTCAAGTATGGTAAACTTTCCATCTTCAAAACCCATTTTATAAAGAACTGTATTTTGATGTGGAAATTCAGTCATTTCGCTTAACGGTTTATCTAAAAGTAAGCACAAGAAAACACGCATCGCTCTGCCGTGCATACAAAGTAAAACCGTTTCTTCTTCAGGTCGGGTAGATAAAACTTCCATCGGTTGTTTCAAGCGTTCGTAAACATCCTGAACGCTTTCTCCACCTTCAAAATGAGCAGTATAATCTCCATCTTCCCAGCTTTTAAGCATTTCACGAAAAGCATCACGAGCTTCTTCGCTATTTGGCTGACCTTCCCAAATGCCCCAAGCCAATTCATCTAAACCTGAGAGTTTTTCCCAGGGTAAACCAGAATGAATAAATTTTTGAACAGTTTGCCAGGTACGTTTTAAATCAGAAGTGTAAATTTTATCGAAGGGAATATTTTTATAAGTTTGATAAAAAGCCTCAGCCTGCGCTCTACCTGTGTCATTCAAATCAGAGTTAATTCCTCTGCCCTGTACTATCCCTTGTTTATTTAGTTCTGTTTCGCCGTGACGGATGATATAAATACTCTTCATTTAAAAAATTAAATTTTGAATTAGAGAATGATTGAATTTTAAATAGCGAAAACCTTCACTCATTCGAAACTCAATCATCCAAAATTAATTAACGACAGGCAGTTTATAATAAGCTGGTTTCTTTTCTTCTTCGAAAACCACGTTTTCAAAATCGGTAACCACATTATATAAAGTATCGCGTTCTATTGCTATTCTGCCAACCTGCTTAATTAAATTAACAAGTTCTTTAGTACTCATTGCAGGTGTTTGCTCTTCAGCTCCAGCCATTGAGTAAATTTTTGTGGTATCGTCTAAAGTACCGTCAATATCATCTACGCCATAATTTAAAGACAGTTGTGCAGTCTCGCGACTAATCATTGCCCAATAAGCTTTAATATGGTCGAAATTATCCATGTAAATACGAGCAATAGCATAATTTCTTAAATCTTCTATTACAGAGACTTCAGGTATATTACTCATTTGATTATGCTGATTTCTGAATTTCAATGGAATAAAAGTTTGGAAACCACCTGTTTTGTCTTGCAATTGACGAAGTTTTTCCATGTGATCTACACGATGCTCGAATTTTTCGATATGTCCATAAAGCATTGTTGCGTTACTTCTCATACCTAGTTTGTGCCATTCTTCATGTATCGCCAGCCATTGCTCGCCAGTACATTTATCTTTAGCAATTTGTTCCCGAATTTCTGGATGAAAAATTTCTGCTCCACCGCCCGGCATAGATTGTAAACCAGCCTCTTTCATCAACTTCATACCCGTTGCATAATCGATTTTAGCTTTTTTAAAGATGTAATGATATTCTACCGGCGTTAACGCTTTGACATGTAACTCAGGACGATGTTCTCTAATCGCTGTAAATAATGCTGAATAGAAAGCTACATCATATTGTGGTAAAACACCACCAACAATATGCACTTCTGTTACAGGTTCGTTATCATATTTTTTAACGATATCCAGCATTTGTTCCATTGTTAAAGCCCAACCTTCTTCTTTTTGCTTAATTAAACGTGAATAAGAACAGAATTTACAATCGTAAACACAGAGATTTGTCGGTTCTAAATGGAAATTTCTATTAAAATAAGTTTTATCGCCATGCTTTTTTTCTCTGATAAAATTTGCCAGTACACCCAAATAACCTAATTCGGCATGCTCGTAAAGGTAAACACCTTCATCAAAGGTTATTCGTTCTCCGTGAAGAACTTTATGTGCGATGTTTTGTAGTTCAGTTGATAATTGAGTATCAGCTAATATTTTTTCAACTTGTGCAGTTGTTGTCATTCCTGATTTTATTTTGAACAAAAATACAATATTGAGGCGATTTGAAAATCATTTTCTTGTAACAAACAGCGATTGAAAACAAATTAACCGCAGATAATCACAGATATCTATTCTTCTATAAATTAAAAAACTGATAGACTTATAAATTTATATCTGTGTTCATCCTTTTTATCTGTGGTTAAAAAACCAACTCCAACAAAAAAAGCACCTCTTTTCAGAAGCGCTTTCTCAACATATTTCATAGGTGAATGAAATTATCTTGCAGCAGGAACAAATGTTAAAACAATGTTCGCAGTTTTACCACCGAATTCGATTGGTGATTTTAAAACCATTTGTGTGCTCGAAAGTTCAGTTAAAACTAAACGATAACCTTCAGTTACGTTTTTAGCTTTATCACCTTCATAAATTTTCTTAAACTGGAAAGTCTGGTCTTTAGGAGCGGCCGACCAAAAAATAGTTTGCATTACCGATCCACAAGTACTTGATGCTGGTAAAGTATAAGAACCATTTCCGCTGTTGGTTAAGTTCCATGTACTGCCTTGAAAACATTTGTAAGATTTTTCTCCAAATAAACCTTGTACTGCGCCATCTGGCAAACCTTCCAAAGCAACATTGCTTACAACCCAGTCACGTACTACTGTACCTCTGCTACCTGTTACACCTGCAGTTACTCTTTTCGCCGTGTTACAACTTTGCATCATTACTAAAGTAGAACATGCTATTGCGATAGCTATAAATAATCTTTTCATTTTTTGTTTAATTTAATTTTCGCTAGAATAAACACATAAATCTTGCCAAAACAATTTGGATCTAAAAATTAGCATCAAATTATTAAATTGCGAACATAAATATCTTCAATAACAAAATATAATTATGAAACCCGAAACCCTTGCTATTCATGCCTCTAATCTTGTTAAAAATACAACCGGAGATGTTACACCTCCAATAAATTTATCTACAACTTTTTTTCGCGATGAAAATGGCAGTTATCCAGGTGGACATATGTATAGTCGGGTAAGTAATCCAAACCGGTCTGCTTTAGAAAACACTGTAGCTAAATTAGAGTATGGAGAAGATGCAGCAGCGTTTGCTTCTGGAAATAATTGCGGCATGAGTTTATTTCAGGCTTTAAAACCTGGCAGCCATATTATTGCTCCTGATGATATGTATTGGGGAATTAAAAAGCAATTATTAACCATTTTTAACGAAACTTTAGAATTCGATTTTGTTGACCAAACGGATTTGAACCTGATAAAATCGAGCATTAAGCCGAACACAAAATTAATATGGATTGAAACACCATCAAACCCATTATTAAAGGTTACAGATGTTGAAGAGATTGCTAAAATAGCAAAAGCACACAACATTACTTTAGCTTGTGATAGCACTTTCGCCTCTCCTGTTTTACAAAATCCGATTTTGTTAGGTGCCGATATTGTGATGCACAGCAGTACTAAATATCTCGGAGGTCATAGTGATATTCTAGGTGGAATTTTAGTAACTGCTAAAAAAGATGAGCTTTGGGAGAAAATTAAAAACGTACAACAAACCGGCGGCGCAGTTCCATCACCGTTCGATTGCTTTTTACTTTGCAGAAGTATAAAAACTTTAGCTTACCGAATGAAAGGCCATTGCGAAAACGGGAAAAAAGTTGCTCATTTTTTGGTAAATCATCCAAATGTGGAGGCTGTTTTTTACCCAGGTCTAGAAAGTCATCCGCAACATGAGATTGCGAAAAAGCAAATGAAAGATTTCGGTGGAATGATGTCTTTTTTAGTTAAAGGCGATGTGGAGGTCACCAGCAAAGTGGTTAACAAAGTTCAGTTATTTGCACAGGCAACCAGTTTAGGTGGTGTAGAAAGCTTAATCGAGCATCGTTACTCTGTTGAGGGGCCAGATAGCAAAACACCAAAGAATTTACTAAGAATCTCGGTTGGGCTAGAACATGTAGATGATATTATCGCAGATTTAGAGCAGGCATTGGGTTAATTAAATTCGTCATGGCAAGGCATGAAGCAATCTGCAAACGATGAAACAGATGCTTCGTACCTCAGCATGGTAGAAGTTTGAAAAAGATTGAAGTACATAATCCCAAAGGGATGCCTTTGGTGCGGGACTGAAATTCTCCAAGGATTACAGAACCGCTCCTTTGCAAATTCTATTTCGTATTACAAATGGTCGTTAACTTTAAGCCATAATTAGGATTTAACGGTTCATTTGTTTGTGCTAAACGTTGCGAGCCTGTATTAGCAGGACAAGCAATATCGCCAGCGGCATCGTAAATAAGTGTATTTCCTGCTGTAATTAATTCTTTGGGCACATAAACTTGTACCCTGGTAATCGAATAGCCAGAAGGAAAATAACGCACATAATAACCATCGGGATGTTTTGTCCAGATACCACTCGGCACATCCGCACGAGGAGGAGCCATCCCAGCAATAATCGCATATTTCTCCATATCTGCATAAGTGTAATTGCCAGAAGAAACCAGTTGACGGATATTATTTTCGGCTTCGAAAACGGCTTTTAGACCCGAAGGCAATTGGTCTTTCGCTTTCTCCATTACATCGAAAGGTAAAATACCTAAGGCACCGCCTTCTAATTGAGTAAGCTGTTTCGGTGTTAAAAGTTTGATGGCCGTTAGCTTAACCTGACCAGCATAATCGGCAAATTTTGTTCTGGCGATGATAGTCCAAAGCAAAACCTGAATATCGTGTTGTTCTACATCTTGATGCTTTTCTGCGCTTTTTAAAACAGCAATAACAATTTCTTCTTTCGGACCTAAAACTGGCGCAAACATGTATCCATCACCTTTAGATGGTGCAAAAGTTCCAGCTTTTAAGCAATAGCTTTTGTTGGTCATTTCGTATAAACCTTCGCAAAGTATGAAGCCACCATCTGGATTTTTAGGTAATAAATATAGAGGCTGTGCTTTTAGTGTAGCTTTGAAATCGGGCATCATTTCCCCCTCACGATTTACATCTTCGAAAGCTGTTGTAATGGCCGCTGGCTGCTTTAAAAATTTATCTACACCTAAAGCTTTTGCGCCCTGGGCTGTTCCAACTTTTAATAATTTGTCTTTTAATCCACCGAATTGAGCACTGGCGTTTGTTATGCTTGCAATGGCTAATGACAACGCTAAGCAAATGGTTTTTGCATTTTTCATTAATGATTAGATTTTATTAGGTAACACAAACTTAGAGTTTTAGCAGTTAAATTTATGTTAAAAATTTACTTTTATCATTTCAATATAAAATTAGGCAATTCATTTTCAGTAATTTATTTAATTTTCAGAATTTTATTTTGTGAATTAAAATTAATTTCCCACATTTGAAATATTATTTGGCAGAAAGCTAAATAAAAGTCAATCTTAATCGGATTGATTTATAAAGAAGTGGCGAGAGACAGGCTCCGTGACCCACTGGCAACCCTCAGAAAGAGAAGGTGCCAAATCCTGACCAGATAACATGGTGTTATTTGGAGATATAAATTAGAACTGATGAAAACATTAAATCTTCTATCGCAAAGCGAACCCAGTCTAAACAAAGCAGAAAATATTTCTTTTTCTTTTATTTGTTGTGATATGCAGGCAAGTACTTGTATGTGCTGTTGCATACAATAATCTAAAAAACTTCCTTTTTTGTTTCTTTTTCAAACTGGAAGGTCCTGATAAATCGGGATACGCCAACACATACCAGGATTTTCATCATTTTGGAAAAATTATCATTAAGCCTTTACACACTAAAAAATTAGAAAAATGTCAACTTCATATAAATTCGAAACGTTACAAATTCACGCTGGACAAGAAATAGACCCAACCACAGGTTCTAGAGCTGTGCCGATATATCAAACTACTTCATATGGTTTTAAAAACGCAGAGCACGGTGCAAATTTATTTGCATTAAAAGAATTTGGAAATATTTATACCAGGATAATGAATCCTACGAATGATGTTTTCGAAAAACGTATTGCTGCTTTAGAAGGCGGTGTGGCGGCGTTAGCTGTTGCATCTGGTCAAGCAGCTCAGTTTATAGCTTTGAATAATATTTTAGAAGTAGGTGATAGCATCGTGTCATCATCTCATATTTACGGCGGTACTTACAACCAATTTAAGGTTTCTTTTAAACGTTTAGGTATTCACGTAGATTTTGCAAACCCAGATGTACCAGAAGAGTTTGAGTCTAAAATTACAGACAAAACCAAAGCAATTTATTTAGAAACCATCGGCAATCCTGCTTTCAGTGTGCCTGATTTTGAAAAAATCGCAGCAATTGCTAAGAAATACGATATTCCTTTGGTAGTTGATAATACTTTTGGCGCAGCCGGATATTTATTTAAACCTTTAGAACATGGTGCAAACATTGTAGTAGAATCGGCAACAAAATGGATTGGCGGACATGGAACAAGTATTGGAGGTGTAATTGTTGATGGCGGAAACTACAACTGGGGAAATGGTAAATTCCCCCAATTTAGCGAACCTTCAGAAGGTTATCATGGTTTGGTTTTCAGTGATGTTTTCGGCATTAATGGTCCTTTTGGAAATATACAATTCATTATTCGTGCCCGTGTTGAAGGCTTGAGGGATTTGGGTCCGGCCCTTTCTCCTTTCAACTCCTTCCTTTTATTACAAGGCTTAGAAACTTTATCACTTCGTGTACAACGCCACGTAGATAATGCATTAGAATTAGCAACTTGGTTAGAAAATCATTCAGCAGTTAAAGAGGTTTCTTACCCTGGTTTAGCAAGTAGCAAATACAATAATCTAGCAAAAAAATATTTAAGCAATGGTTTCGGAGCTGTTTTATCTTTCGAGCTGAACGGAAGTAAAGAAAATGCAACTCAATTAATTGATAATTTAAAACTAATATCTCACTTAGCAAACGTTGGCGATGCTAAAACGTTGATAATTCAGCCATCAGCAACCACACACCAGCAGTTAAGCGAAAGCGAACAATTAGCGGCTGGTGTTAAACCTAATTCATTACGTGTTTCTGTCGGAATTGAGCATATCGATGATATTAAAGCCGATTTCGAGCAGGCATTTTCAGCAATTAATTTACAAGCCTAAGCCCCCAATCCTCTAAAGGGGGGAGATAAATATGGCTAATAAAATATAAAAGTCAATAGTATGACCAATAGTAACTCAAAGACCCCTTTAGGGGTTGGGGTATATAATTATACCAAACAATTCAAATTAGAAAGCGGAAAGAAAATCCGTAACCTACAAATCGCTTATCAAACTTATGGCAAATTAAACGCTAAAAAAGACAACGTAATTTGGGTTTGCCACGCTTTAACGGCTAACGCGGATGTTTTCGAATGGTGGGAAGGCTTATTTGGACAAAATGCCTTATTTAACCCGAACGACCACTATATTATTTGCGCAAACGTTTTGGGTTCTAATTATGGGACTACTAATCCTTTAAGTACAAATCCAGTAACTGGTTTGCCTTATTATTTATCTTTTCCGCAATTTACCATTCGCGATTTTGTTTCTGCACACCAACTTTTAGCAACGCATTTAGGAATCGATTCGATTAAACTTTTAATTGGTGGCTCTTTAGGCGGTCAGCAGGCAGTAGAATGGAGCATTATAGAACCGAATAAAATAGAAAACTTAATTCTGGTTGCTACAAACGCAGCTCATTCTCCTTGGGGAATTGCTTTTAACGAAAGTCAGCGTTTAGCCATTACCACTGATAGAACTTTCTTTGCAAATCAACCTGATGGTGGAAGTAAAGGCTTAAAAACTGCTCGCAGTATTGCACTTTTGAGTTACAGAACGTATAATGCTTATGGCAACACGCAAGTGGAAAGCGTAAATGATAAAACGGATAATTTCAGAGCATCATCTTACCAAAACTATCAGGGAGAAAAATTGATAAACCGCTTTAATGCACATAGTTACTATTACTTAACTAAAGCGATGGATAGCCACAATGTTGGCAGAAATCGTAAAAGTATTGTTGAGGCTTTAAAATTGATTAAGGCTAATACTTTAGTGATTGGCATTGAAAATGATTTTCTGTTCCCGATATCAGAGCAAAAATATTTGGCAGATAATATCACAGATGCCGAATTTGCAAGTATTCATTCAGAATATGGTCACGATGGTTTTTTAATTGAAACAAATGCTTTAACCAACATCATAGGAACATTTATTAAAGAAAGTAGAGATAAAAAGGTTATTAAGTTGCAACATACTGGTTAGAGCTAAAAGTGGAAAGCTGAAAGACTAAAGCGAATAATAATTGGCCAGAAATTAAAGAAGATTAAAGGTTTAGTAAAAAAATTAACAAACAAAGTGGTGAATATTGGTGAAGGCAAGTCCGGATACTTGATATTCGCTACTTGATACTATAAAACAATCATGAGTAAGAATTTAAAAATCGGTTTATTTGGTTTCGGAGTTGTAGGACAAGGATTATTAGATATTATCCAAAGTCAGAACTTAAACTTAGAGATTATTAAAATCGCAATAAAAGACCCAAGAAAGAAACGTACGCTTAATAAGGAATTATTTACAACCGATAAAAATGAGATTCTGAATAACTCAGAAATCAATACGATTGTAGAACTGATTAATGATGCAGATGCAGCTTACGAAATCGTAACTGCTGCCTTAAAAAACGGCAAAAATGTAGTTTCTGCGAATAAGAAAATGATAGCCACTCACTTAAAAGAGTTGGTAGATTTACAACAAAAGCATGGCACTTCCCTACTGTATGAAGGTGCGGTTTGTGGTAGTATTCCAATTATCAGAAATCTGGAAGAATATTATGACAATGAACTTTTCCACGCTTTAAGCGGTATTTTCAATGGTTCGTCTAATTATATTTTATCCAAAATATTTAATGAAGACCAGAGTTACGATGCAGCTTTAAAGGAGGCACAAGATTTAGGTTTCGCAGAAACCGACCCAATTTTAGATGTTGGAGGTTACGACCCCAAATATAAGCTTGCCATTGCTACTGCACATGCTTATGGTCTATTTGTAAATCCCGATGCGATTTTGAATATCGGTATCCAAAACCTTTCAGCAAATGATATTAAATATGCTCGTGAGAAAAATTTTAAAATAAAGTTAGTTCCAACGGCTCGTAAAGTAAATACAAAAGAAATCGTAACTTATGTTTTACCAAAATTGGTAGCTAAAGATGATTTCTTATATAACGTTGAAAATGAATACAATGCAGTAACTGTTCAAGCTGCTTTTGCTGATAAACAATTCTTTTTTGGTAAAGGAGCAGGTGGTCATCCTACGGGTGCAGCAGTGCTTTCAGATATTGCAGCACTACGTTACGATTATCGTTATGAATACAAAAAATATCATTCAGAAAATGGAGTAAAACATACTGAGGATATTTTACTAGAGATTTACCTACGCTACGCTGATGAAGACTTGATTAAATTATTAGAATTTGATGATATCAGCGAACGCTATGCAGCAAGCAGTTTTAAATATGTGATTGGAACTGTAAAACTCGAAAACTTGATTAAAAACAGAGATTTACTTTTAGATAAAGACGTTTTTGTTGCCTATACGGGCAGACAAATTTATAAGCAGGAACAAGTTGCTGAAAATGTTTTTGCAGAAGAATTAGCTGTACTTTAAGACTTTTTTTAAGATTAATTTTTTTATTTGTTTTGTTGTTAAGCATAAAGGTCGGAGCGAGTCCGACCTTTTACGTTTTATCTTTTTAAATTGGTTGAAATCAACAGCATTCAATTTCATTAATTTTAGACAACTTTATTAGACTTTTCCTCATCTATTTTCCTCTTAAATTTTCCATTAAAAAGCATATCTTTGCGCAAAGATGAAGCATATACGTAATTTTTGCATTATTGCACATATTGACCACGGCAAGAGCACTTTGGCCGATAGGTTATTAGAATATACAGCGACAATTTCGCAGCGTGAAGCGCAGGCACAATTGCTCGATAACATGGATTTGGAGCGTGAGCGGGGCATTACCATTAAAAGTCATGCCATACAGATGAACTATAAGGTTGGAGATATTGAATATAATTTCAACCTGATTGATACGCCAGGACACGTAGATTTTTCTTACGAAGTTTCGCGTTCAATTGCCGCTTGCGAGGGTGCTTTACTTATTGTAGATGCATCTCAGGGAATTCAGGCTCAAACTATTTCTAACTTATATTTAGCATTAGAACACGATTTAGAAATCATTCCAATTTTAAATAAAATGGATTTACCTGGGGCAATGCCCGAGGAAGTTAAAGACCAGATTATTGATTTGATTGGCTGTAAACGTGAAGATATTATCCCTGCATCGGGCAAAACCGGAATGGGCATTCCTGATATTATTCAGGCAATTGTAGACCGTGTGCCGGCTCCGGTTGGCGACCCAGAAGCACCACTACAAGCATTAATTTTCGACTCTGTTTTTAACTCATTCAGGGGTATTATTGCTTACTATAAAGTAGTAAATGGTGAGATCAAAAAAGGTGATAAAGTTAAATTCATCAATACCGGAAAACAATATTTAGCTGATGAAGTGGGTATTTTGAAGCTGGATATGTCGCCGAGAAGTTCGGTTAAAACTGGTGATGTAGGCTATATTATTTCTGGCATTAAAGAAGCTCGCGAAGTAAAAGTTGGCGATACGATTACAACTGTTGATAGGCCATCTTTAGATTCTATTCAAGGTTTTGAAGAGGTTAAACCAATGGTTTTTGCGGGTATTTATCCGGTTGATACAGATGAGTTTGAAGAACTTCGTGAGGCGATGCACAAGTTACAATTGAATGATGCATCTATAGTTTTCGAGCCAGAAAGTTCTGCGGCTTTAGGCTTTGGATTCCGTTGCGGATTCTTAGGCATGCTGCACATGGAGATTATCCAGGAGCGTTTGGAGCGTGAATTCGATATGACAGTAATTACAACTGTCCCCAACGTTTCGTACATTGCGCATACTACAAAAGGCGACGAAATTATTGTAAATAATCCATCAGATTTGCCTGATCCAAGTAAATTAGACTCCGTTGAAGAGCCTTTTATCAAAGCAAATATCATTACAAAAGCCGAATTTGTTGGCCCAGTAATGTCGCTTTGTATTCAGAAGAGAGGTACAATTACAAACCAATCTTATTTAACTTCTGATAGAGTGGAGTTAGTTTTTGAAATGCCAATGGCTGAAATTGTATTCGACTTTTATGATAAGCTGAAAACAATTTCTAAAGGTTATGCTTCTTTCGATTATCATCAAATTGGTTATCGTAAATCTGAATTAGTGCGCTTGGATTTATTATTAAATGATGAGCCGGTTGATGCTTTATCTTCACTAATTCACCGCAGTAACGCTTACGATTTTGGAAAGAAAATTTGCGAGAAATTAAGAGAACTAATTCCTCGTCAGCAATTTGAAATTAAAATACAGGCTTCTATCGGTGCAAAAGTTATTGCCCGCGAAACGCTTAGCGCTTTGCGTAAAGATGTAACTGCAAAATGTTATGGTGGCGATATTTCTCGTAAGCGTAAATTGCTAGAGAAACAGAAAAAAGGTAAAAAACGTATGCGTCAGGTTGGAAACGTAGAGATTCCGCAATCGGCATTTATGGCGGTTTTAAAATTGGATTAACCCCCTATCTCCTAAAGGGGGAGCAAAAGCAGGGTGGCAAAATTAGTAGCCAAAACAAATGGTTATTAATAAGTTTATTGGATAAAATTATAAACATATTACGAGCAAGTTATATGAACGATGGAAATTCAAAGTCCCCTTCAGGGGATTTAGGGGTACTATTAGACGGTAAATATGTATCAGAAAAAGTTAAAGTTCAAATTGCCGAAGAGGCAGCTGAATTTTTAAGTAAAACGGGAAGAAAACCGCATCTGGTTGCCATTTTAGTTGGTAATGATGGTGGTAGCGAAACTTATGTAGCCAGTAAAATGAAAAACTGTGAAAAGGTGGGTTTTAAATCCTCACTTCATAGATATGATAATTCGGTTACTGAGGCAGAATTATTAGCCAAAATTGAAGAAATTAATCAGGACGCTGATGTTGATGGATTAATTGTTCAATTGCCTTTACCGAAACACATCGACCCTGAAAAAGTAACAGAAACAATCGATTATCGTAAAGATGTTGATGGTTTTCATCCGGTAAACTTGGGTAGAATGATGCGTAATTTACCTTGTTTTATCCCAGCTACGCCGTATGGCATTTTATTGATGTTGCAAGAGTACAATATCGATACTACAGGAATGCATTGTGTTGTTGTGGGTAGAAGTAATATTGTTGGTAGTCCGATGAGTATTTTAATGGCTCGTAATGCTAACCCAGGCAACTGCACGGTAACGCTTACGCACTCACGCACAAAAGATTTAAAGGAACAAGTTCTTCAAGCTGATATTGTTATTGCAGCAATTGGGAAAAAGAATTTCGTAACTGCAGATATGGTTAAACCAGGTGCGATTATCATCGACGTAGGTATTAACCGCGAAACTTCTACTGAAACCAAATCTGGCTTTAAGCTTTATGGTGATGTAGATTTTGATGATGTGGCTCCAAAGTCTTCATTCATCACTCCTGTTCCAGGTGGCGTTGGTTTGATGACGATTGTAGGATTATTGAAAAATACTTTAGCATCAGCAAGAAAAGAAATCTATTCGTAAAGCTGAAAGGTAAAAGCTAAAAGACTAAACCGAAGTTCTGCCGTTTAAAAACATCAAAAGCAATTCATAATATGAGTTGCTTTTTTTACGTATAATATTTTTTAACCACACGTATATTTATTATATTTGTGTATAAACAATAAAATAATGGATGCAAAACTCACTTTAAGCTTTAACCAAGATGTAGTAACTAAAGCTAAAAAATACGCTGCAGATAACAATATTAGTTTATCTCGCTTAATCGAACACCTACTCACTCAAGTTACCGCAACCGAATATAAATCGCTTGAAGATTATCCAATTAGCGATTGGGTAAACATGGTTGCCGAGGGCGAAGTTGAATACAAAAAAACAGTTAAGGCTACTCGTAAATCCTCAAAGGATGCATTCTTTTCCTCTAAAAAATAATCGATGCTACGAATATTTTTAGATGCAAATGTGCTGGTTTCAGTGCTGAATAAAGAGTACCCTCTATTTACCTATTCTTCACGAATTTTGAGTTTAGCTTCACATCCAAAGTTTGAGGTTTATACTTCGCCGCTTTGCTTAGCGATTGCTTTTTATTTTGCTGAAAAGAAACACAGCTCAGCGCTTGCTAAGCAAAAGATAAATTTACTTTGTCAGCATATTAAAATTGCTGAAAATTCATCAAAAGGTGTTTCAGATACTTTATCGAATAAGAAAATTCACGATTTTGAAGATGGTTTGGAATACTATGCAGCGCAACAAAAAGATTGCAAATGCATCGTTACCGAAGATATTGAGGATTTCTATTTCTCTGATATTGAGGTTTTAAATTGTCAGGATTTTTTTAGAAGATATTTATTAAATTAATTCCGTCAGGTGAAACCGACGGCAACAAAAGAATGGTTATTAAAATTCATCGCTATCTGCTGCGTTAACGATGGAAGCGGCATCCTTTTTGGCTTTTTCTGCCAAAAATATACAACAGACAGCGTGTTAAAACGCCCATGTTATTTTATTCACTCCACCTCTCTCTGTCAGTTGAAACTGACGGCAATTATAGCTTATCTCGATGAATATGAACCCCATAACTTACTCCACCAGCTTTCTTCAAAACCAATATACAAACCATCTTCTCTCATTTCGGTAGGATAAATATCAATGTAATCACCTTGTCCCTCTGCTCCTCTTCCGGTTTTTAAATCATAAGTATAACGGTGAATTGGACAAATTAATTGACCATTTTTACACCATCCACCAGAAAAATGACCTCCGGCATGTGGACAAAAAGATTGTGTTGCTATAATTTCATCTTCATTATTGATAATACATAGCTGTTTTCCGCCAACTTCTATAGTTTTAATATCTCCACTGGAAGGAATTTGAATCTTATTTAGTCCTTTAAACCACTTCATACAGCTAAAATAAGTATTTAAATATCAGTGTTATTTCATCTTTCGATTAAATTTTAAATGAAGAACCACTACACCATATTTTTTTAAGATATTTGCATCCTCAAAAATGAAACAAGACATACCAGAAGACGGCACATTACTTCCCTTAATGGAAGAGTTCTATACAATACAAGGCGAGGGATTTAACACTGGCAAAGCGGCATATTTTATCCGCTTGGGTGGCTGTGATGTAGGTTGCCATTGGTGTGATGTTAAAGAAAGCTGGGATGCAGAAATGCATCCTTTAACACCATCAGATATAATTGTAGAAAATGCTGATAAATTTCCAGGAAAGGCTGTTGTAATTACCGGTGGCGAGCCTTTAATTTACAATCTAGATTATTTAACCAACAAGTTAAAAGAGCGAGGAATTTTAACTTTCATAGAAACCTCTGGAGCATATCCCCTTTCTGGAAACTGGGATTGGATTTGTTTATCGCCTAAAAAATTTAAAGCGCCACGACCAGATATTACACCATTTGCACATGAATTAAAAGTGATTGTTTTTAATAAAAGCGATTTCAAATGGGCGGAGGAATACGCTGCAATGGTATCTCCCAACTGTAAGTTATATTTGCAGCCAGAGTGGTCTAAATCGAAAGAAATTACGCCAATGATTATAGAATATGTAATGGCAAACCCAAAATGGGAGATTTCTTTACAAACGCATAAATTTTTAAATATTCCTTAAAAACAATACATTAGCTTAATAACCAATGTATTTTATGAGGTTTTGTTTATCTGTTTTGTTTATCTTAATTGGCTTGGCTGTTTATGCACAAGGCTCAAGCAATAAAAAAGCTCAAAATTTCTTCGAAAGAGCAACTCCATTTATCGAGAAACAAGATTATGCATCGGCAGAGCAGGTTTTAAAAAGTGCTATTGAAACTGACCCTTTATTTCAAAACGCGTATATAATTCTTGCTGGCGTTTACAGTTTGGAAAAGAAATATATCGATGCAAAATCTACTTACCAAAAAGCTATTCTAATAAATAAAAATGTTGCTCCAATAGTAATTTATGGGTTAGCAGAAACTGAATTTGCTACACAAGAATACGATAAGGCAAAACAACATTTTGAGGAATTTCTTATATTGGATTCGTCTTCTGACAGATCGAAGAAAGCAAAGAAATATCTTTTAGATTGCGATTTTGCAGCTATGGCGATTAAAAAACCTGTTAATTATAGTCCTGTAAATCTTGGTCAAGGTGTAAACACAACAGATTCCGAATATTTTCCAGCACTTACTGCTGATGGAGAAACACTAATTTTTACACGCCAAGTTAATGAAAATGAAGATTTCTGGACCTCGCAGTTTAAGGATAACTCTTGGAATTTAGCTAAGCCGTTATCTACCAAAATCAATACCAGTAAATATAATGAGGGCGCTCAAACAATCTCTCCTGACGGAAAATATTTGTTTTTCACAGGCTGTAACCGTCCTGATGGATTGGGCAGGTGCGATATTTATGTTTCGCATCGTGAGGGAAAAGATTGGGGTGAGCCTTACAACATTGGCAAACCAGTAAATTCAGAATACTGGGAATCTCAACCAGCAATTAGTCCTGATGGTAGAACTTTGTATTTTATTAGTAATCGTCCGGGTGGTTCTGGTGGTTACGATATTTGGAAAAGTACCATTACCGATGATGCCAAATGGGGACCAGCCATCAATCTTGGCGCAGATATAAATACAGCATACGATGAAAACACACCTTTTATTCACGCTGATGGAAAAACGCTCTATTTTTCATCTGACGGCTGGCCGGGCTTTGGGAATAAAGACATGTATTACAGCAGAATGGATGATGCCGGAAAGTTTCAAAAACCAGTTAACTTAGGTTACCCCATAAATTCGTTTGAAAATGAAAGTGGTTTAATTGTTAGTGCTAATGGAAATCTTGGAATGTTTTCTTCAAACCTAAGGGATGGTTTCGGTGGACAGGATATTTATAGCTTTGGCATTCCTGAAACTGTAAAGCCTTTAAAAGTTTCCTATGTAAAAGGAATAGTTCGGGATAAAGACAGTAAGAAAACAATTGAAAGTAACGTTCAGGTGATAGATTTAAAAACCAATAAAACTGTTTTTGATGACTACACGGATGCAGAAACCGGACAGTTTTTGGCTGTAATGCCAATTGGGAGCAATTACCTCTTCAATGTAAATGCCGAAGGTTATCTATTTTATTCGGAAAATTTTGAATTAAAGCAAGGCGATATTAACAAACCTTACCAAATTGAGGTTTCAATAGGGAAAATAAAGCAAGGTGGCAATGTTACCTTAAGAAATATATTTTTCGATACGAATAAATTTAATTTACTTCCAGCATCCATCAGAGAGTTAGATTTATTAATCGAATTCCTGCACCAAAATGAAACCGTAAATATCGAAATTCAAGGTCATACTGATAATATTGGCAATGACAAACTAAATGAAAAATTATCATTTAACCGATCGAATGCGGTTTATAATTATTTGATTAAAAACGAAATTGATACGAAAAGACTTACATTTAAAGGATTTGGTGCAAGCAAGCCAATTGCGGATAATAAAACAGAATTAGGCAGAAAAAACAACCGTCGCACATCTTTCGTAATCACTAAAGTTTAAAATATCGAAACACCATAGCTTTAAGACTAACACGATATTTATCCTAAACAAATTTCAAAGTTTTTTTTGTTATTAAGCTGCTGAAATAAATTCAGATTGATGATGAACTTTAAAATTTTTTACCTTTCAAAACCCTAATTTCAGATCCCTCGGCCAACATCACCGAATCTGGTTGAGCATGATTTAGGAAAGCAAAGTCATGGCCATAGTTTATTCCAAAATCCACATCAATTGTATAATCTTTAACAGGATAAACTTCCCAGCGAGGGTGTTCTACACCATATTCTGAAGTTCTATTCGGACCAATTTTTGTATAGCCCCAATAATGTTCTGTGATAAATTCTTCCTCACTACCAATTGGAATTTCAACTAATTTAGAAGATGCAGTTATAGAAAATTTATTCCAGGTTTTATTTTTCCAAAGATAATCCACCTCCAATTGATGCTCTTGTTCTATCCAAACATGTTTCATTGGTAAAGTTTGATAATTTTCTTTGTAAATGGTATTCGCTACAAATGTAATTGCTGGCAAAGGAACTATTTCCTTTACAAAAACAACGCCTCGTTTCCATTCTTCTCCATCTTTATAGCGCACATAAAACCTAAGATTTACTTCTTCAAAATTGGTATGGAATGGAATATTAAAGCCTCTCAGCTTTACATCTGCAAACATAAAACCGACCAAACTAACGTAATATTTACCTTGCCAATCATCTAATTCGGTCTGTGGTGGAAGATATTTCAAAAGAATTTCCTTATCAACAGCGTATTGAGCAAGCGCAAGCTTACGCCATTCCGCAGTTAAGAAAACCCCTTTATTTAAAGCCATTACAAAATCGCTTGTCTAATACGCACCAATTTAACCAATGTTTCTTCTAATAAATCTAAGTGCAACATATTAGCGCCATCGGATTTCGCGTTAGCGGGGTCTGGGTGCGTTTCGATAAACAAACCATCAGCGCCAACAGCAATTGCTGCTTTTGCAATGGTCGAAATCAATTCAGGTTTTCCGCCAGTTACGCCGCTACTTTGATTGGGTTGTTGTAACGAGTGCGTGCAATCCATTACCACCGGAACGCCAAAAGTTTGCATTTCAGGTAAACCTCTATAATCAACAATTAGATCCTGATAACCAAAAGTATTTCCCCTATCTGTTAAAATCACTTTATCGTTTCCAGCCTCCTTAATTTTCTCTACAGCAAATTTCATTGAACCTGCCGAGAGAAACTGACCTTTTTTAACATTAACTACTTTGCCTGTCTGTGCCGCGGCGATTAATAAATCTGTTTGGCGACAAAGGAAAGCAGGTATTTGCAAAACATCTACATAAGCAGCAGCTATTGCAGCCTCATCACTTTCGTGAATATCCGTAACAGTTGGCACGCCAAATTCGCGACCGATGCGTTCTAAAATTCTTAGTGCTTTTTCATCGCCAATTCCTGTAAAAGAACTGCCCTTACTTCTATTTGCTTTGCGGTAAGAACCTTTGAAAATATAAGGGATTTGAAGTTTATCTGTAATCGAAATAATCTTTTCGGCAATTCTCATTGCAATATCCTCACCCTCAATTGCACATGGACCAGCCATTAAAAAGAAATTACCAGATTCTGTATTTTTTATTTTATCTAAATAGTTAAGCATGTAAGTGGGATTATGTAAAATGCATGATGGTAGATATAATAAAAATGCATGAAAACATTATCCTTATTACATCTACCATCGTAAATCAAAGCTTAGTTCCCTAACTCCGACATAAATTTAATTCGCATCAATTGAATTTCTTCGCGAGTATAATCGGTTTCGCCAAGTTCATTAAGTGCTTCATCTATAGAATCATTTTCAGCTGCACGGAAATAATCAAAAACTTCATCCTGTCTATCGTCATCAATCACTTCGTCAATGAAATAGTTCAGGTTCAGTTTAGTTCCTGAGTTTACGATAGATTCAACTTCTTTCAAAATCTCCTCATAGGTAATGCCTTTTGAATCGGCAATATCTTCTAAACCAATTTGTCTATCAATATTTTGGATGATAGAAACTTTCATTTGAGATTTATTCGCCTGAGTTTTGATAATTAAATCAATTGGCCGCTCAATGTCGTTATCCTCTACGTATTTTTTAATCAATTCTATAAACGGAGTACCGAATTTCATAGCCTTACCCGAACCTACGCCAGAGATTTGTTTCAATTCTTCTGATGTGATTGGGTAATGCGTACACATTTCTTCTAACGATGGGTCTTGAAAAACCACAAAGGGAGGAACACTTTTTTGCTTAGCGATTTTCTTACGTAAATCTTTAAGCAATTGCAACAAATGAGTATCCAACGCACCAGTGCCTTGCTTTACATCATCATCATCATCATCGCCACCAGTTTCTATAATTGGTTCGTTTAAAATAAACTTCAAACTATAAGGATTGATGATAAAATCTCTGCCCTGCTTGGTTAATTTAAGTAAACCATAATTATCAATATCTTTAAAGAGGTAATTATTTAAAACAGCCTGGCGAATGATTGATTTCCACATCAATTCTCCATCTTGCTTACCAATTCCGAATTCTGGATCTTTACTATGTTCGTAAGCAATGGTTTGAGCAGTTTCTAATCCAAGGAAAACATTAAGTAAGTGAGCATCATCAAACTTTTCTCCAGTTTTTTCAATAAACTTTAAAACGGTTGAAAGTTTTTCTTCAGCGTCGAATTGTTTTTTAGGTTTTTTGCAATTATCGCACATACAATTGCAACCTGTTTCGTTAAAGTTTTCACCAAAATAATGCAAAATCTGTTTACGGCGACAAACGCCAGATTCAGCATAATCGATTACTTCCTTTAATATTTGTGTACCAATTTCACGTTCAGAAACTGGCTTATCTTTCATAAACTTTGCCAGCTTATCTACATCTTTTTGTGCGTAAAAAGCAATACAAACCCCTTCGCCACCATCACGTCCTGCCCTGCCAGTTTCCTGATAATAGCCTTCCATGCTTTTAGGTACATCGTGGTGAATTACAAAACGAACATCTGGTTTATCGATACCCATACCAAAAGCAATTGTTGCTACGATTACCTCGGCATCTTCCATCAAAAATTTATCTTGAGTTTCTGCCCTGATTTTTGGTTCTAAACCTGCATGATAAGGTAAAGCACTAATTCCATTCAAATTCAATGCCTCTGCAACTTCCTCAACTTTTTTACGGCTAAGGCAGTAAATAATTCCAGATTTACCAGGATTCGATTTAATGTATTTTATAATTTCCTTGGTAATATCCCTTTTAGGGCGGATTTCATAAAATAAATTCGGTCGGTTAAATGACGATTTAAATAAAGTAGCCTCAGTCATTCCAAGATTTTTCATAATATCTTGCTGCACTTTTGGCGTAGCAGTAGCTGTTAAGGCAATAATTGGGATGTTATTTCCTAATCCAGCGATCACTTGCTTAATCTTACGATATTCAGGTCTGAAATCGTGGCCCCACTCCGAAATACAATGCGCTTCATCAACCGCAACGAAAGATATTTTAATCAAATTTAAAAATTCGATGTTATCCTGTTTAGCTAAAGATTCTGGCGCCACATAAAGTAACTTTGTATGCCCTGCAAGTAAATCAGATTTAACTTGAGTAATTTCAGATTTGTTTAGGGATGAATTAAGAAAATGTGCAATACTATCATTTCCACCAAAAGCCCTTAACTGGTCTACCTGGTTTTTCATTAAAGCTATTAACGGAGAAATCACAATTGCAGTTCCTTCGCTCATTAAAGCTGGTAATTGATAGCAAATAGACTTCCCTCCGCCCGTTGGCATAATCACAAAAGTGTTATTGCCCTCTAATATATTTGTAATGATCGACTCCTGATCACCTTTGAAATTATCAAACCCGAAGAAATTTTGTAGGTTATCAAATAACGACTTTTTCACGTCCATTTTGTGTAATAAAATATGCGATGCTATTTTTCTATCCAAAATAACATAATTTTACAAGAAATTCAAGTATGAACAAACAATTTTTTTCTCTTTGAAAAGTAAAAAATCAATTATCCAATCGGCTGTAAGCACTTTAGAGCTCGAAGCGGCGGCAATATTAAATGTTGCTAAGAATATTAATGGTGATTTCGAAAAGGTAGTATCAACCATTTTACAATGCAATGGGCGTGTAATTGTTACTGGAATAGGTAAAAGTGCAATTATTGCTCAAAAAATTGTGGCTACATTTAATTCAACAGGTACGCCTGCCATTTTTATGCATGCTGCAGATGCCATTCACGGCGATTTAGGTATGATTCAAACAAATGATGTTATTATCTGCTTATCCAAAAGTGGCAACACGCCAGAAATTAAGGTATTAATTCCTTTACTTAAAGTTGCAGGTAACGTGCTGGTTGGTATGGTTGGAGAAAATAATTCTTTTCTAGCGCAACAATCTAATTTAGTTTTAGATACATCTGTTGAAAAGGAAGCTTGCCCACATAACCTTGCGCCAACAACCAGTACTACTGCCCAACTGGCTATGGGCGATGCATTGGCAATTTGTTTATTAGAATGTAGAGAGTTTAATGAGGCAGACTTTGCAAAATATCATCCGGGAGGTTCGCTTGGTAAAAAACTTTATCTAAAAGCCGGCGATTTAGCCCTAGCAAATGAAAAACCTTCTATAAAATTATCTGCCTCTGTAAAAGAGGTTTTAATTGAAATTAGCAAAAACCGTTTAGGTGCGGTTGCTGTTGTTGATGAAGAAAATAGAGTTTTAGGGATAATTACTGATGGTGATATTAGACGTATGTTAGAAAATAATACCGATATTGCACATTTAAAAGCTGAAAATATTATGGGTAGAAGTCCTAAAAGTGTTCAGTATGATGAGCTTGCGGTTGATGCACTTGACATGATTAAAAAAAATAACATTACACAACTTTTAGTTCTTAAACAAAATACATATTTTGGAATCATTCACTTACACGACCTTTTAAATGAAGGTATTGTGTAATTTTAAATTATAAAATGAATAAAGATTTTTATGCTTTAATTATGGCTGGTGGCGTTGGAAGCCGCTTTTGGCCTGTTAGCCGAACCGAATATCCTAAACAATTTATCGATTTTTTTGGAATAGGGAAAACATTAATACAAAGTACTTACGAACGCTTTTTAGAAATCTGTCCGCCAGAGAATATTTTTATAGTTACTAACGAGATTTACTCTGATCTTATAAAAAAGCAAATACCAGACATAACAGATAACCAGATATTAGCTGAACCTTTGCTTAGAAATACAGCACCTTGTATTGCTTATGGATGTTTAAAAATATCAGAATTAAATCCAAATGCAGTTATTGTTGTTGCACCGTCTGACCATACAATCGCAGATATGGATGGATTTGTTACTTCGATTGAGCAATCTCTAAAAGCAGCGTCTGGAAGTGATTGCCTGATTACGTTAGGCATTAAACCAAACCGTCCGGATACTGGCTATGGCTATATTCAACATACCAACCATGTTTTAAGCACCGATAAAGAATTTCATAAGGTTAAAACTTTTACCGAAAAGCCAAATTTAGAATTAGCTAAATCTTTTATTCAAAGTGGCGATTTTTTATGGAACGCAGGTATTTTTATTTGGTCGGCAAAAGCAATTCTTAAATCATTTCAAAGGCATTTGCCAGATATGTTTGATATTTTTAATTCTGGCAAAAACGAATTAAATACCAATCGTGAAAAGGCCTTTATAGGCAATGCATATCTACAATGCACCAATATTTCTATCGATTTTGGAATTATGGAAAAAGCAGAGAACGTTTACGTTCTTCCTGCCGATTTTGGTTGGTCTGATTTAGGAACTTGGGCATCTATTTATGAAATGGCTGATAAGGATTATGTTGGCAATGCAGTAATCCCATCAGAGCAAGTTGTAATGTTCGATTCGTCTAACTGTATGGTTAATGTACCAAAAGATAAACTGGTTATTTTAAACGGCTTACACGATTTTATCGTTGTAGAAAACAATAACATGTTATTGATTTGTCCACGGGATGAAGAACAGAAAGTTAAAGAATTTGTTGCCGAAGTTAAATCAAGATTCGGGGCAAAATATATTTAATCTTATAGCCTATTTAAAGTAAAAATCCTGATAAATTTCAAGCTAATTAGTTGAAATTTATCAGGATTTTCTATTATAAGAATTATTTTGAACTCCTTTGTCTAACCGCTTCGTATAAAATTACACCAGCAGAAACTGAAACATTTAAAGATTCTATTTTACCAGCCATCGGGATTTTAGCTAAATGATCGGCAACACGTAGTAATTCGTTTGAAATACCTTCATCTTCTGAGCCCATCACAATAGCTGTAGGCATTGTGTAATCTGGAGCGTAAATTAAATCGTTAGTTTTCTCTGTACAAGCCACTATTTGTAATCCGCTATCCTGAAGAAATAAGCACGTTTTATGAAGATTTGAGTGACGGCAAATTGGAATACTAAATAAGGCTCCGGCAGATGTTTTAATTGCATCAGCATTAATTTGGGCAGCATTTTTTAATGGTACTACAATAGCATGAACACCAACACAAGCTGCAGTACGAGCAATTGCCCCCATGTTACGAACATCAGTAACACTATCTAAAACTAATATTAAAGGCACCTCTCCTTTCTCGAAAATAGCGGGAACAATATCTTCTATATTTTGATAAGTAATTGGTGAAATCACTGCAATTACGCCTTGATGATTCTTTTGAGACATTCTATTCAATTTCTCAACCGGAACAGAGTTTAAGGGAATTAATGTTCCTGACAGCAGTGCTTTTAATTCCAGAAACAAGTCACCACCTAAACCTCTTTGTACATAAATTGTTTCAATATCTCTGCCAGCCTTAACGGCTTCGATTACGGCTCTAATACCAAAAACAAATTCATTATTTTCCTTTACTCGTTGCGGTCTTCTAAAATTATCCATGTTTAAAAATTGTTAGGCAAAAGTATTCAAATAAATGTTTTGCCCCTAATCTATAATGCGCTTATTAACATTTAAGTGTTTAAAAATTTTTCATTTTTATAAAATCGTTATAAATTTCAATCTGGTTAGATGTCAATTTGTTAACAAACAACTAAGAACTTCTTCAAACAAAGAGGGTAAAATTTAACTACTTTTGTTCTATGAGTTTCGAAAACGAACAGGGCGGAAAAGGCAATATTACATCCCGAAAAGCAAGACTAACCAATACAGTAAGTTCCATGGGGAAACTTCCTCCACAAGCATTAGACCTGGAAGAAGCTGTTTTAGGTGCTCTAATGCTCGAAAAAGATGCTTTATCAGCTGTAATTGATATTTTAAAACCTGAAATTTTTTATCAGGAAGCACACCAAAAGATTTTTGCAGCAATTCATCAACTTTTCGAAAAATCTAAACCTGTAGATATTTTAACAGTTACTTCTGAAATGCGTCAACAAGGCACTTTAGAAATGGCTGGCGGAGCCTATTATATTACAAACTTAACCAATCGTGTTGCTTCGGCAGCTAACATAGAATACCATGCCCGAATCATTTCTCAAAAATATATTCAAAGAGAATTGATTAGAATTTCGACTGATATTATAACTAATGCTTACGAAGATACAACTGATATTTTCGATTTATTAGACCATGCCGAGAAAGGTTTATTTGATATTGCCCAAAATAACTTACGTAGAGATACGCAAAAAATGGACGATATTATTAAGCAATCGTTAGCTACGTTAGAAGAACTAAGAACTAAAACCGATGGTTTAACTGGTGTTCCAACCGGATTTACTGGTTTAGATAGAATTACCGGAGGATGGCAAAAACAAGATTTAGTAATTATTGCTGCTCGTCCGGCGATGGGAAAAACAGCTTTCGTTTTAACATGTGCAAGAAATGCAACTGTAGATTTTGCAAAGCCAACAGTTGTTTTCTCTCTGGAAATGTCTTCAGTTCAGTTAGTGAATCGTTTAATATCAGGCGAAGCCGAAATTGAGCAAGAGAAAATTAGAAAAGGAAATTTACAAGAATGGGAATGGCAACAGCTACACAGTAAAATTGGTCGTTTAACCGAAGCCCCACTCCTAATTGATGATACGCCTGCCCTAAATATTTTTGAATTCAGAGCGAAATGTAGAAGGCTGAAATCTCAATACGATATTCAATTGGTAATTGTAGATTACCTACAGTTAATGCATGGTAAAGGTGAAGGTAAAGGTGGTGGTAACCGTGAACAGGAAATTGGTAGTATATCAAGAGCTTTAAAATCGGTAGCTAAAGAATTGGATGTTCCAGTTTTGGCACTATCACAGTTAAGTCGTGCGGTAGAGAGCAGACCAGGTTTACAAGGAAAAAGACCAATGCTTTCGGATTTACGTGAATCGGGTTCGATTGAGCAGGATGCGGATATGGTTTTATTCCTTTATCGCCCAGAATATTATGGAATTACTGAAGACGAACAAGGAAGATCTCAGGCTGGTATTGGTGAGGTAATTATTGCAAAACACCGTAATGGTGAAACTGGAATTGTGCCACTTAGGTTTATTGGTAAGTTTGTTAAGTTTACCGATTTGGAAGAAGATTTCAGCGCTCCGTCTTCTTTTGCAGCAGCCGATCCATCTGCCGGAATGTATCCATCACAAGATTTTGAAAAACAAAGTAACGTTATTATTCGTCCATCAAAAATGGATGATTATAGCGACGATGACCCACCGTTTTAATATGTAAGATGGTGGCTGTGAAATGGAATGTTTAGTTTATCTTTTTAAATAGTTTAGTTCCATCTTAGCTGATACATCTTCTATCAAAACAAATAACCAACCATAATACCGATTAATACAATAACCGGAGGGCTAATTTTTGTATAATTTAATAACAGAAACGTAGCCAGCATTATTCCTAAAAAAAGCCAGTTAAATCCTATCGGAATAATTAGCAAAATAAATGCGGCGAAGATAAAACCAACACTTACAGCATTAATTCCAGATAAACTGTGTCGGATTCTGGATATTTTTTTTAAATCATCCCAAAAAGGAACAATAAAAAGAACAAGAATCAATCCTGGCAAATTAATTCCAATTACACCAATTATACCACCAAGTATTTGTCCCCACATTCCATAGCCGAAGTTTTTCATACTCAATGCACCAAGATAGCTGGTAAATGAAAATGTTGGCCCTGGTAAAGCCTGTTGCAATGCAAAGCCCGATAAAAATCCAGAAGCTTGAAGATAATGCTTCATTTCTACAAACTCGGTATACATTAAAGGCACCAAAACCTGCCCACCACCGAAAACCAAAATTCCGTTACGATAAAAATTTTCGAGTAAACGAATTGGCAAACTAAATGGAGAAGTTCTGTTAATAATTGCACCTACCAACGCGAATAGAAGTAAAGCACCTAAAAAGTAAATCAATTTTTTAGGGTTTACATTAGAGAAAAGTCTAACTCTTAATTCTGTTTCTTCCTTTGGTGTTTCAATTGCTGAAGATATCATTCCGCCAATTAAAATTGCCAAAGGAAAAACGTAAGCATTTTTTAAAACTAAAGTTGCTACAACTGCCGCTACCGAAAGAAAAACAGACATTTGTGAGGTTAGCACCTTTTTACCTAGTTTAAAAGCACCATAGGCAACTATTCCCAATGCAATAGGTTGAATATATTCTAAAATATCATTAAATTTCTGTTTCTGGTCTAACATCGCATAACTAATCGCAGCAAATGTCATAATTGTGGCGGTTGGCAGAATCCAGATTAGAAACGTAATTATTGCCAACCTAACCTTACCAACTTTCCAGGCAATACCAACAAGTGTTTGTGTAGATGCTGGCCCTGGTAAAACCTGTGCCAACGCGTTTAACTCTAATAATTCTTCCTCTGAAATAAATTTTGTGTTATGAACAAAATATTTCAACAGCAAAGCTAAATGCGCCTGAGCTCCACCAAAAGAGGTGAAAGTAAAAAAAACTACGTTTCTAATAAACAGCCATTGTTTTTTAGCTGCAATAGGTTTGGTTTGCATTAGCTCAAAACTAAAAGCCCATTTAGGGGTTTGGGGTTAATCATCTTCATAATCTAATCCGGCAGCTGTGTTATACGCGCCTTGTAATTCAGAAAAAGCATGCATATCTCTTTTGTTTCTGGCAACGACCATCCCTTTCTGATAAATTTCGATTGCTTTCTCTTTCTCTTCGTCCTTTTCGTATAATTTCCCCAAATGGTAATAAGTTCCCACATAATCTGGGTGTTTATCAGTTAATTGAAGGTAAAAAGAATAGGCCTTTTCTTTATCATTTAATACGTTATACTCTGTGGCTAAGGCATATAGTATAAACGGATCGTTCGAATCATTTTCTAAAAACTCTAATAACTTACTTAAACGGGTAGATGACATTTTATTTCCTTGCTTTTTTAATTAAATTTGCAGAAAGACCTTATATAAAAACGTAATTATATGAAAATATTAGTTTGTATCAGTAACGTGCCCGACACGACAACAAAAATAACTTTTACCAACGATAATACCGAATTCAATACTGCAGGTGTACAATATATTGTTAATCCTTACGATGAAATTGCATTATCAAGAGCGATTGAGTTAACTGAAGGCGGAAAAGGAACCGTAACTGTGATTAATGTTGGTGAAGCGAGCAACGACCCAACAATAAGAAAAGCCCTTGCAATTGGTGCAGATGATGCAGTTAGAGTAAATGCGGCACCACGCGATGCTTACTTTGTATCAAAACAAATTGCAGAATACGCAAAAGATAAAGACTTCGATATGATTTTAACCGGACGTGAATCTATAGATTACAATGGAAACCAGGTTGCAGCAATGATTGGTGAGTTTTTAGATATTCCTTCTATCTCTATTATTAAGAAATTAGATACTGATGGCAGTTCTGCTACAATTGAAAGAGAAATAGAAGGCGGTAAAGAAGTGGTAACGGTTTCTGGTAAGTTTGTTGCAAGTTGCGCTGAAGGTGTGGCTGAACCAAAAATTCCGAATATGCGTGGTATTATGTCGGCAAGAACCAAACCTTTAGCAGTTGTAGAAGCTGTTTCGATTGAAGAAGTAACAAAAGTTGCCAAATATGAAACACCTGCTCCCCGTGGAACGGTTAAATTAATTCCTGCAGACCAAACAGAAGAATTAATTGGTTTACTGCACAGCGAGGCTAAAGTAATATAAACAATTTGCAATTTCAATTTCAGTTGTCTAGTAGTAAAGAGATAAATAAATAGAATTAATTTCACTATAAAATAAAAAGTCCCCTTTAGGGGATTTAGGGATAAATATATGTCAGTATTAGTATATGTAGAACAAGCTGAAGGTAAATTTAAGAAATCGGTTTTCGAAGCTGTTTCTTATGCCAAAGCCATTGCCGATCAACAATCAACTAATTTAACCGCAATTTCTATTGGTAACGTTGCCGAAAGCGAATTAAAAGAATTAGGTAAATACGGAGCATCTAAAGTTTTAAATGTAAGCGCCGATCAATTAAAGACTTTTGTTAACCAGGCTTACGCAAGCGTAATTTCATCTGCTTCAGAAAAGGAATCAGCAAATATTGTAGTGCTTTCTAACTCTTTTTCGGGCAAAGGTTTAGCGCCACGTATTGCAGTTAAACTCAAAGCTGGTTTAGCAGATGGCGCTGTAGAATTACCTAAAATTGATGGAGGTAAATTCGAAGTTAAAAAAACGGCTTTTTCAGGTAAAGCCTTTGCTATTACAGAATTAACATCTGCTAACAAAATTATTGCCTTAAATCCGAATGCTTTTGGTGTTAAAGAAAATACTACCGACGCGGTTATAGAAAACTTTTCTGCTGATATTAAACAATCAGACCTTGGTACCGTAATTAAAGATATTGTTCGTGCAACGGATAAAGTTTCTTTACCAGATGCAGAATTAGTTGTATCGGCTGGTAGAGGATTAAAAGGACCTGAAAATTGGGGAATGATTGAAGAATTAGCAGGGCTACTTGGTGCGGCTACAGCTTGTTCTAAACCAGTTAGTGATGCAGATTGGAGACCACATTCTGAACATGTTGGACAAACAGGTATTTCAATTAGCCCTAATTTGTATATTGCTATTGGTATTTCTGGTGCAATTCAGCATTTAGCTGGCGTAAGTTCTTCCAAAGTAATTGTTGTAATCAACAAAGACCCAGAAGCACCTTTCTTTAAAGTTGCTGACTACGGAATTGTGGGTGATGCATTTGAAGTTGTTCCAAAATTAATCGAAGCATTAAAAGCGCATAAAGCATAAACTATTTTAGACCTTATAGGTTTTCGAAACTTATAAGGTCTTGTAATTAATATGAAGAAAGTAAAATTAGATATCGTAGGCTTATCCTACAGCCAAACCCAATCTGGAGCTTATGCTTTGGTTTTGGGCGAAGTAAACGGGCGTAGGCGCTTGCCTATTATTATTGGTGCTTTTGAAGCTCAGGCAATTGCAATTGAGATTGAGAAAATGACACCAAGCAGGCCTTTAACTCATGATTTATTTAAATCGATGGCCGAAACTTTTCATATTAATATCCAGGAAATCATTATTTACAACCTTGTTGATGGTGTTTTCTATGCAAAGTTAATTTGTAGTGATGGTAAAAACACTCACGAAATTGATGCAAGAACATCGGATGCTATTGCTTTAGCTGTAAGATTTAATGCAATGATTTACACTTACGAGTTCATTTTAGCTTCGGCTGGAATTGTTATCGAAGGAAATGATTTCTTATTTTTAGAAAACATGGATAGTATTGCTAAGGAACCAGATGCAGATACTATATCAATTTCGACAAGGCAGGAAGGTTTTGGTGATTTAACGACAGAAGAGTTGCAGCAGAAACTTCAGGAAGCAATTGCTGATGAAGCCTACGAAAAAGCAGCAAGATTGAGGGATGAACTTAATAAAAGAGGAAAATCTTAAAAAAATCATTTAATTTTATAAATCTTGTAAGATTTTACTCCAAAATATTCTAAGTAAAAAACTAAAAGTTAACATAACCCAAATTGTTTATAATAATTTGGGTTCATTTTTGAATTATGTTTTAAAATAGTTCTATATTCAACCTTTACTTTCAAAAAACCAAACTAACTATATGATGAATGTTAAGTTTCGCTTAACTATAATGAGTTTCATGCAATTCTTTGTATGGGCCGCCTGGTTAATTACAATTGCAAATTACTGGTTTGGAACCAAACAATGGGACGGCGCAAATTTTGGTATAATTTTCTCTACAATGGGTATTGCTTCTCTATTCATGCCCACAATAACAGGCATACTTGCCGATAAATGGATAAACGCCGAAAAACTTTACGCCATTTTACATATCCTGTATGCTGCAACTATGTTTTATTTACCTCAGGTAGATAATCCGCATAGTTTCTTTTGGGTAATGCTAGTAGCCATGTGTTTTTATATGCCTACAATCGCACTAAGTAATTCAATAAGCTATACCACGCTAAAAAATGGCAATTTTGATGTTGTAAAAAGCTTCCCTCCAATTCGTGTTTGGGGTACGGTTGGTTTTATCGTTGCCATGTGGATTACCAATTTAACAGGTAATAAGGCTAGTGCAAATCAATTCTACATTGCGGGAATAAGTGCATTACTTTTGGGCGTATATTCGTTTGCTTTGCCAGAATGTAAACCACAGAATTTAATTAGCGAGAAAAAAACATTCGTACAAAAACTTGGACTAGAATCTTTTAAACTTTTCGCCGATTATAAAATGGCTTTGTTTTTTATATTTTCCATGTTTTTAGGAGCAGCATTGCAATTAACGAATGCTTATGGAGATGTTTTTTTAGATGAATTTAAGCTATTTCCTGTTTTTGCAGATTCATTTGTAATCAAGTATTCTACTATAATTTTATCTATTTCGCAAATTTCTGAAACCTTATTTATCCTGGCCATTCCATTCTTCTTAAAAAGATTTGGTATAAAATGGGTTATTGTAATAGCTATGTTTGCCTGGGTATTACGTTTTGGGTTATTTGCTTACGGCGACCCCTCATCAAATTTATGGATGATTATTGTCTCTTGTATAGTTTACGGAATGGCTTTCGATTTCTTTAATATATCAGGCTCGTTATTCGTAGAAACATCTACTACACCGAAAACCCGTTCATCGGCTCAAGGTTTATTTATGATGATGACCAATGGCTTTGGAGCTGTTTTCGGAAGTCTAGTATCAGGCTGGATGATAAACAAATATTTTACAACCTACTACAGCACAATTGGCTCTTTATCTAAATATGTAAAAAGCGAAGCTGATAATACACATTTGCTTAAATTTTTAAAAGATAAAGGAATTAGTGTATTACAAAATGGAGATTTGAGCAGAGCATTAGATGTTAAAGATTGGCACAACATCTGGCTTTCTTTCACCATTTATGTTTTAGTAATTGCTATTGTTTTTGTTATAGTATTTAAACACAAACACACCAAAGCAGAAGAAAAAGCTATAGAAGCAATAAGTCACTAATTTAATTTCGAAATCCTTTTATGTCAACTGGTAAGTATAGAAAAGAACATGATTGTTTAAATTGTGGTTCTCATGTAGAAGCACATTATTGTAGTAGTTGTGGTCAACCTAATTTAGAACTAAAAGAAAGTTTTTGGGGCTTCATAAGCCATAGCATTGCACATTACTTTCACTTTGACAATAAATTTTTCCAAACCCTAACGCCCCTACTAACAAAGCCCGGAAAAGTTACCTTAGATTATTTAGCCGGTAAAAGAGCTAGATACATCAATCCGGTTAGTATGTATATCTTTGTTTCTATCGTTTATTTTTTAGTTGCCTATTCTCCAAAACATTCAAGCAAGGATGATAAAAGTTTACCCATCAAAACGGCATCACAAAAAGTAGCAGTTTTAGATAGCGTTAGAAAAGAATTAACAGGTGCTGGAGTTGTAAATAAAAAAACAGGTCAAATTTTAGATAATGTAAAAGCCGATTTCAAAAAAGAATTAGACGTAGAACAGTTTAAAGAACTTAGTTTTAAAGAGCAAGGCATTGTTCTTAACAACCTTAAAATTATAAATAAGGCAAATAAATCTGATTCTCTGAAAAAAGTAATTTCTAAATTCTCTAGCATCCATAATGATAGAAACGATAGTACATATTCTGCGTATTTATCAAGACAAAAAGCTTTGCCATTACTTAAACAAGATAACTGGTTCGAACGAATGGTAACAAAGCGTTCGATAACAATGGGGCAAAAATCGGAGATAATAACTGAAACATTAGAACATAACAGACCAAAACAATACTTTTTGATGATGCCACTTCTGGCACTATTTATCATGTGGAATTTTCGTAAAAACCATGTATATTATTTAAATCATCTAATATTTACCATACATGGAATGACAGCCTATTTCATAGTATCCATATTCACTAAACCAATTACAAAATATATTTTCGGGCCAGATTCCTTTCTGACAGATATTATCGAACTTGGAGTAGTTATTTGGGTTTTATGGTATTTCTACAATGCTTTAAAAATATTCTATCAAAGAAAACGAGGGGCAACCATCTGGAAAATGATATGGATATTTATGCTTTATGGATTTGCCTTTGCAATTACCGAAGTTGTAATGCTTAACATAATTTACTACGTAAGTTAAGAAATTTAAATTTTAGAATCGAGTAGGAAGATAGTCCCCGTGCAGTATAGGGCTTCTGTTTGTATGGCAACATCACCCGGACTAAATCCGCCTCATATACAGTTTCTGTTCGTAAGCCCCCATATTTGCCGCCGACTTCCTTCAGATTCGCAGTCACCCACGACACCCTTGTCTTTAGCTAACACTTCCTACTGCAAAGCGTNATCCCAAGCTTTAAAACTTGGGATTTTCTATTTTATTAAGATTTTATTTTCTGTCTTTTAATGCAACGAAGGCTCTATCTGTTTCCCCAACATAAACCTGGCGAGGACGACCAATCGGTTCTTTGTTTTCGTGCATTTCTTTCCATTGCGCAATCCATCCTGGTAAACGACCTAAAGCGAATAACACAGTAAACATTTCTGATGGGAAGCCCAAAGCACGATAAATAATACCAGAATAGAAATCTACGTTTGGATATAATTTTCTATCAATGAAATATTGATCAGTTAAAGCGGCTTCTTCTAATTTTTTAGCAATTTCTAAAATCGGATCATCAATACCCAAGTTTTCTAAAATATCATCGCAGGCTTTTTTGATAATTTTGGCACGTGGATCAAAGTTTTTATAAACTCTATGCCCAAAACCCATCATACGGAATGAATCGTTTTTATCTTTTGCCTTATTAATCCACTTTTCAGTATCGCCACCATCAGCTTTTATTAATTCAAGCATGTCGATAACAGCTTGGTTAGCACCACCGTGTAAAGGACCCCAAAGTGCTGCAATACCTGCAGCTATTGATGCATAAAGATTACAATCAGAAGAACCGACAATACGAACTGTAGAAGCTGAACAATTTTGCTCGTGGTCTGCATGTAGAATAAGCAATTTATTCATCGCATTAACTACAATTGGGTTTACATCATAATCTTCAGTACGTTGACCAAAAGTCATCCAAAGGAAATTAGTAACGTAATCGTATTTATTTTTTGGATAGATAAGTGGATGCCCTAAAGATTTTTTATAGATGAATGAAACTATTGTAGGCAGCTTAGCTAAAAGTTTTATAATGGTTAAATTTTGCTCTTCTGCAGTTTGATTTGGCTTTAAACACTCTGGATAAAAGGTTGAAAGAGAGAATATTAACGAACCTAGTTGACCCATCGGATGAGACCTAGAAGGATATCCATCAAAGAATTTCTTCATATCCTCATGAATCAGCGTATGCTTGCTAATTTCAGCCTGAAAACTATCTAATTGTTCTTGTGTTGGAAGTTCTCCATAAACAATAAGATAAGAAACCTCTAAGAAGCTAGATTTTTCTGCAAGTTCTTCAATAGAGTATCCTCTGTATTTTAAAATACCTTTTTCACCATCTAAAAATGTGATTTTACTTTTAGTAGAACCTGTATTTTTAAAACCAGTATCTAATGTTATAAAACCGCTTAAATCTCTTAATTTAGAAATATCAATCGCCTTTTCGTCTTCAGTTCCTGTAATTACCGGTAATTCTATTGTCTTACCATCAACTTTAATCTCTGCAATATCTGACATATTATTGTATTGTGTTTATAGCTTTCTAATTTATATAAAATTAATATACATGCATAGCAAATCTGTTAAATTAATATGAAATATTAGTCAGTACGACGTAACAATCATGATTAACAAAGTCAGATTTAGCCAATTATTTTCCTTTAATCTCTTCAACTACCCTACCACATTCCAACATTTCGTTTCCGTAGTAAGGATTTTTAATTTCCTTTTCTATTGATAACCAATCTCCGCCATCGCCTTTATTCGCCATTGGGCAATGTTGAACGTAAATTGTTCCCTTTTCAATTTCACCAGATTTTATAAAAGCAATTAAATCCATGCTTAAAATAGTGAAATCTTTTCGTTGAAAAACAATATTATTAGTTTCTGATATTTTCTTTGCGATGCTGGCTGTACTTTCGCAACCTTCATAAAGTGACAGGCTTTGCTCCAATTTTGCTGCAGCTTTTTGCGCTTCCGATGAATCAGATTTAACTAATGCATTTTTTAAATCCTCGTACTGATTAAAAATATTCAGTTTCTTAATGTCTGTTATCACAACCGCTGTTTTCTTTGAAGAATCTTTTTGAATTGAATCTTTTGTTTCAGCAGTTTTTTTTTCTGTTTGGTTACAGGCCATTAAAGCTGTTAATATCGCGATTCCGAGTATTTTTTTCATTGTATTTGGTTTTGGCCTCAAAATAACAATTAAAATATTAAATAAATAAAAAAAGCCCCCGAAAATTTCGGAGGCTTCAATTATATGATGTTTTAATTATAATTTAAAATTATAGCCTAAACGTAAAGCAAATTGACCTGTCTTCATAAAGTATAAATCAGATGCGCTGTTGTTTACATAACCTTCATATTTAGCGCCAACCTCCAAACCATTTGTCCATTCGTAGCCTAAACCACCTGTATAAATAAAGTTCATATTTGCACCATCTTTTAATGCCAAGCCTGTTCCAGCTCCACCGGTTACAAACATTCTGTCTACTACGAAAGCTTTAACACCGCCCATTAAAGGAATAAATTCAAAATTTAATGGGCTACCTTTCCATTTTAGTTTAGTGTAACCACCTGATGCTGTGATTGCAACGTTTTTTGTTAAATCATACTGGAGTCTTAAATCAGCTCCATAACCATAATCCATTTCGGATTTATCTGGAAATGTTCCAATCTGCGCACCTAAACCAACTTTAAACGCCATTCCGTTATCAGTTGTCATGCTAGTCATTGAGGTTTGAGCCTTTAAGTTTGTCGTTGTAAATATTGCTAGTGCCGATGCAACTGCAAAAATTTTGGTAATTGTTTTCATACTAAATGTATTTAAATTATTAATTAAGGGTTTTAATCATATACGACATTCAAACGAAAACAGATTTTATAAATTTTTTTTTTTGAAATTTCTGAAAATAAAAAAAGCCTCTGAAATTTTTCAGAGGCTTTTTTTATGAGTTTTGAATCTCTTACAAACTGAATCCGTAAGCTAAACGAATACCTGCAAAACCAATACTTCCATTATTAGAATACCCTTCATACTTTGCGGCAAGGTCTAAACCATTGCTCCAAGAATATCCAATTGCTGGAGAGTAAACAAATGAAGTTCCAGCACCTTTATTGGTTCCAAAACCAGCACCAAGTTCTGCTAATCCATAAGCGCCAGCTCCTGAATCATTAAAAAAATATTTTGCACCAACTTTTACAGGGATAACACCGAAACTTCCGCCTCCGTAAGAATCTTTAATTGAGAAGTTGTTATACCCAGCTGTTACTGGAATTGATAATTGTTTATCAACATTAAATTGATATCTGATATCTCCACCTATAACTAAGCCATAACCTGTTGAAGTTCCAGCTCCAACATTAAGTCCGATACCTAAATTTCTCGACTGTGCATTTACATTAGTTGTGAAGAATAGAGCCACTACAGCTGCTGAAGTAGCCAAAATTTTAGTAATTGTTTTCATTGTAAGATATATTTTTTGAGTTAATAAATATACCTCACCAAGTACAAAACCTATGCCAAACAAAAGTTATAGGGTTATTTTTATATACATTAATGTCATATTTAATTCACAAACTGTTGGTTTTAACATTTTGAAACTTTTTCCAAAATTTGTTGTTCCAAAACGTTTGTTGGGTATGACGCATTTAACCAATTTATCACAACACCATCTTTTTCCATCTTTCTAAAAAAAGTATTTTGTCTTTTTGCAAACTGGCAAATTGCAATACCTAATCTTAATTTTAACTCCTCGAAAGTTAATTTGCCTGTTAAGTAATTTACGATAAACTTATATTCTAATCCGTAGAAAATTAATATATCCTTACTAATGCCTTCGTTTAATAATTTTTCAACCTCTTCTATCATTCCGTTTTTCAACCTAAAATCCAACCGATTCAAAATATTAGACCTTGTAATTTCAATTTCATTTTTAAGGCCAAAAACTATTGGTTTTACAGTAGGCCTTTCTATAACTTCAAGTTTATTATATTTCAAATATTCAGCAATTTCAATTGCCCGGATAAGCCGTTTTTTTGAAGATAAATCTACATTTGAAATCGATTCTGATTGATAATTATTTAGTTTAATAATTAATTCTTCTTTTGATAAGAATTCGAGTTCAGCTCGAAAATCGGTATTTACAGGAACAGCTGTATAAGTTTGGTTTTGAAGAATACTGTGAATGTACATTCCTGTTCCACCACACAGAATTGGAAACCTTTTTCTTTCCTTAATGGATTCAAAAGTTTTATAAAAGTCGTTTTTAAATGCATCAACATGATACCTTTCACCTGGTTCGAGAATATCGATTAAGTGGTAAGGAATGGTTTTATCATTAATTGAATACTCGCTTAAATCTTTACCAGTGCCGATATCCATTTGCTTAAAAATTTGGCGGCTATCTGCGCTTATAATTTCTCCATTAAGTTTAGCTGCCAACCGAACCGCCAACTTAGTTTTACCTGATGCCGTTGCACCTAAAATTATAAGCAAGGAATTATCGGACATATTAGAACTTTAAAATGAATTTAATGCTTCCAGTATTAAAAACTAGAGGATTAGTTTGCTCTAAATTTCCCTTTTTTAAACTTCGTTTTAACTGCGTACCCAAAACAAAATATTGAGGTTTTATAACATCAACCTTATTAAAATTTAGTTTATAATATGCCTCTCCCGCCGACCAATCTTTATCAGCATAAGTCATTAAATCATTAGGTTTTAAAAGTAGCTGCATGTGTTTAACCAACTTACTTAAGCCTCCAGTAATTGAAAAACCACCTTTTACCACAAATCTAATTAATTCGATAGATTTATAGTTTTCTGTATGGTTCATTTTGCGAAGGGCAGAAAATGTAGCTACTGCTAAAAGCTCATCATTTATAAAAAGTCCAAACTTATATCGGCTACTCACCGAACCCTGCAAATGATTTTCATTTAAAAATAAATCGGCTATAGGTTTATCTATTTTGAAAACTTTTGTTTTTCGACCGTGAATCTTTTTATTTTCGCCAGAAAGCGATAATATTCGATGCAAAACCTGAGTTGGTTTATTTTTCCAAACATCTTCCCAAAGATTAATAAGCTTGAAACCTTCGTTTTGTATAAGGTTTTGTAATAAAATAAGTTGTTCTGGAGAAAAGTTAGTTAGTATATTAACCAGATTGATGATGACATTACATTTAGTTAGTGTAACCAACTGAAAATCATCTTTCTTTTTCAATTCGAATTCAACTTCTTTTTCAGCAAGTGCCGATAAAAAATTGTTATGCCATTCTATATTTAACGGCTGGGAAAGTGAAATATGGTTAACCAACTAATTTTATTTTACAAAAGCAAAGTGCGCTTGCTTGCAAATTTAGTAGTTCATATTCAAAAAGCCTCTAAATCCATTTTTTTTCTTTGAAATTAGCATGTATAATTTCAAAGATATTCTCAACCTCTTTATGTTTTTCTTTATCTAATTGCTTAATTTTTAAACCCGACAGATTTTGTCCAAAATCGTTTAAATTTTGATTTGATGAATTAAATTCTGAAGTATTTACTTTTACCTCAACATTTTCTCCATTTATATAAACTCCAGCAAAGTAACGTTCAGTAATCTTTTCACCCTTCACTTCTACATTCTTTTCGCTGTATAAGTCATATCCACTTTCCGAATTTTCGTGTACAGTGTATCCTCTTGTTGCGTAAGGTTGTAAGCATGCTCTAATGGTTTGAAAAATTTCTACAAGGTCGGTTTTCATAGTTTACAAAGTTTAACAATAAACACAACCAATAAGATATTGTTTACTTTTTTAATCCAACCACCATTTTTCTACAGGGAAATCTTTGTTCAAAATAACGGTTTCACCAAGTTTTGGAGTGATAATTTGAAATTGTTGCTTTTCTGCCGCGAGTGTTACCCTTTTTATAGGCTCATCCCATGGGTGCATAGCTAGACTAAATTTACCCCAATGTACGGGCATTAAAATGTTAGCATTTAGGTCGATAGCGGCTTGAACAGTTTGTTCAGGAAACATGTGGATATATGGCCAAAGCTCGTTATACTGTCCGCATTCTAAAAATGCAATATCAAATGGCCCGTAGTTTTCTCCTATTTGTTTAAAATGAGTGTCATAGCCAGAATCGCCACCTAAAAAAAGTTTATGGTTTTCAGTTTGTAAAACAAATGCAGACCAAAGTGTTTGGTTTCTTTTAAACTTTCTACCGGTAAAATGACGAGCAGGGACAGCAGTGAAATTAAATTTATCGAAAAGCTTGATGCTTTGACTCCAGCTCAATTCATTAATCTTATCACTTTGTATTCCCCATTTTTCTAAATGAGCACCCACTCCTGTCGAAGCCACAATTACTTTTGCCTGTGGCGCTATTTTTAAAATACTATGATAATCAAGATGGTCGTAATGGTCATGCGTTATTAATAAAACATCGATATTTAAAAAATCGTCAGCTTTAACGAAATCAGTTCCTTTAAAATTTTTACTTCCGATAAAAGAATAAGGAGAGGGTGTTTTGCTAAATACAGGATCTACCAGAATTCGTTTTCCATCAACTTTAATCAAATACGAAGAATGCCCAAACCAAATAATTTCGGGCTCATTACTTTTTACCTGACTATTTAAATCGGGTTTAACAAAAGTTAAAGCCTTTGCAGGATTTTTGTTAGGCTGCTTTTGAAAAAGAAACGATGAAAGAACCTTGAAAAAGCTAACACCTTCTGGTTGCATAGGCGTTACAGATAAATTCTGAAGCGATCCATCTTTATAATTATCTAAATGCTGAATAGTAATTAATCTAGTACCACTCGGAAGTTGTCCGAAAACTGGTAAATTGGTAGCAATAAGAAAAAACAGAACAAGTATTAATATTATATAAACAGCTATCATTTTAAATTTAAATATCTGGCTAAATTAGATTGAAATATTGCATAAAAAAAGCCTATCCGAATTGGATAAGCTGATTTTACAATTTGATTGCTATTTATTTAAGAAAAAGCTTTTCTAATAATCATCATTTAGTGCAAAAATTGGCTTTCTGCTCATCCATTGTCCACCAGTAAAGTCAGGAAAATCAACAGTTTCGTTACCCATTTCTATCGATTGTTCACTTAAAGGCGTAATTGCACTCCATGCTGCTGCATCATATACATCTAAGGGCGCAGGTTCATTTCTTTTTGCTGCTTCAATAAAGGCATGAATAACAAAAAAATCCATTCCTCCATGTCCTGCGCCCTGTGCATCATTACCGTATTTCTTCCAAAGTGGATGATCATATTTATCCAACCATTCCTTTGCTTTATCCCAAGTATGTGGTTTGCTTACTCCTTCTACATAAATACCGTTATTTACATCCATCCATAATCCTTTTGTTCCCTGAAACCTAAAGCCTAAAGAATAAGGACGAGGAGAATTTGTATCGTGCTGTAAAATAATGGTTTCGCCATTCGCACAGCCAATACTCGTAGTTACAATATCACCCAATTTAAAATTAACTTTCGTATTTGGGTGAGCTGGTCCGCCTTCATCTACAATATGTTTATGCAAGCCCAGCGCTTTTGTAGAAAATGAATTTAACTTTACGAAACGATTACCACTGTTTATGTTAATGCACTGAGCTACAGGACCAATACCGTGTGTTGGATATAAATCGCCGTTGCGATACACTGAATAATTGGTTCTCCATTTTGCCTCAGAAAATCCTTTTTCGCCAAATTCTACACCATGACCATAAGGATTAATACCATCATTAAATTTAACTTCTCTTAAATCGTGTTGGTAGCCGCCCTGTAAATGAAGCATTTCGCCAAAAATACCCTGACGAACCATATTTAATGCCGCCATAACATCTCTGCGATAGCAAACATTTTCGAGCATCATAACATGCGCATTGCTTTTTTCGGCTGCATGTACAACATCCCAATGGTCTTGAAGATTTATGCCCAAAATCACTTCGGTTGCTACGTATTTAATACCAGCATCAATAGATCCTAAAATCATTGGTTTATGAAATTCCCATGGTGTTGCAATAACAACAGCCTTAATTCCCTTCAATTCGAGCATTTTTTTCCAGGCGTTGTTACTGCCTGTAAAAATTTTAGGCATTGCCTTACCGCTTTTAGCAATAATTGCCTTGCTCATTTGTATCATACGATCATCTACATCACAAATTGCTACTAAATCTAAATCCGATCTTTTCAAAAGTAAATCTAAATGATTTTGCCCACGTAAGCCAACACCAATCATAACAACTTTAATTTTTTCAGCAGCTTGCGAAGCAAATAAAGTTTTATCTGGTATGGTGGCAAATGCGGCTGTGGTTAAACCTGCATTTCTTACAAATTGTCTTCTATTCATAAACTAGTTTGAGCTAATTGTATTAAAAACATTTGGTTTGGTTTATATATGTTTCTCGAATGTATAGATATTTAAGGCCTTATTAAAAGAAATGAGGTAAAAAAAATCACGCAAACGTTTGATTAATTTTGTATTATTACAATGAAAACAAATTTTGTATAGCTTAGCAATTGATATGCAATCGAAGCCTACAACTATAAAAGAAATAGCCAAAATTTTAAACCTTTCGCCTTCAAGCGTATCAAGGGGTTTACACGATCATCCGAGTATCGGGGCAGTTACGCGTGAAAAGATAAAGCAACTTGCTAAATCTTTAAATTACGAACCGAACAATGCAGCCATTCTTTTTCAGAAAGGTAAAACCTATACATTAGGTGTTATTCTTCCAGAGTTATCAGAACATTTTTTTTCGACAGCAATTTCTGCAATCGAAGATGAGGCTCTAAAGAAAAACTATACAGTAATTTTTGCTCAATCTCATGATGATTTTGATAAAGAAGTTCGTTTAGTTGATAAAATGAAAAATCAGCGTGTTGATGGTTTACTAGTATCCATTTGCAAGGACACATCGAATTTTGACCATTTCGAAAAACTCAAGGCATTTAATATTCCTGTTGTATTTTTCGATAGAATTCCACCATTTAAAAATGTACATTATGTTGCCTGTTCGCTCGAAAATGCAACTATAAAAGCTGTAAATTTTTTATTAAAAAAGGGCCATAGAACTATTGGAATGATAAATGGCCCAACAACTTTATTTGCCAGCGGAGAGAGAAAGGAAGGCTATATGCAGGCAATTAATTTCAACAGGCTTAAATTCGACCCCTCTCTTGTTATTAATTGTGATTTGACAGAAGAAGGAACCATTGAGGCAACAGAATTATTGATTAATCATAAAAGAAAACCTACAGCTATTGTAGCTTTTAACGATTATGTTTCTCTGTTTTTAATTAAACACCTTAAAAAATTAAAAATTTCCGAAGAAATAGATGTAGTAAGTTATGCAAACTTGCCGATGATGAAATATTTGGACTATACGCCTATCGCATCAGTAGAACAATACCCCTATTTACAAGGGCAAAAGGCTGCTAATATTCTTTTAGATTTGATAAATAGCCCAAGTTCTGAAAATCAAGCTTATTATAACACCCTTGTAGAATCTGACTTGATTATTAATAAAAAGCCAAATACTTAAAATCAAATTCCTGGGTTGGTAGTTCTGGATTTATTAAGGCTTCCGGGTAAAATATCGTATCGCTTTTTAAATGCGACCGTAAAATGCTGAGCGTTTTTGTAACCTACTAAAAAAGCAACTTCGCTTACTGTTTTCTTTTCTTTTGATAAATGATAATATGCCCTTTCCATCCTGATTTTATTTAAGTACCCGAAAACTGTCTCGCCAGTTAACTCTTTAAATCCTTTTTTTAGTTTATTATCATTTATGCCAGCCTTGCGAGATAATTCAATTAAAGAATTCGGACGCTGAATATTTTCTTCAACAAGTTGCTTGGCATACATAATTTTATCGATGTCATCTTTCTTTAAAGAAAATGAAGTTTTTTTATGGGCGTTGTTGATATAAAAAGCAAGCAGCTTAAAAATCTGGGCTTCAAAAAAGATTTTTTTTATACGTACATGATTCTTTTGATTAACCAAATCATATAAAACCAAACTAACTTCTGTATCAATTGCTAAAGATTCGAAAGCTGAAGCATCATCTATAAAATTAGCACCTGTTAATTTTTTATAATGCGATTGTGTTATTTGTATATAAACGTAGTGAACGTTCTCATTAAAATTAATAATCAAATTACTAAATTCTCCTATAGTAACACTTTGTTGATTTTTTTTTAAATTGATGCTTTTCCCATCAACTACATCTTCACAATACACAGAACCTTCGAGGCAAAATAGAAACGAAATATTTTGATTTCTATTTTCAACAAAAATCTTCATTTCTTTTGAAGTATTTATCTTGACAACACTTATATGCACTCCCTTAAACCAATGCTCAATAAAGTTAATACGGTAATCGAAATTTGTTAACTGATGTTCCTTTTCCTCGATTTCTTTATTTGTATCGAAATTAGCAGGATATACACAATTGTATAAAAGCATTCCTGTTGTAAAATCTGATACTTTAATTTCCATCTATTTAGTGAATGTTTAAATTATTCCTCAATCTATTTTAGCACTTATAATACTATTTAGAATACTTCTTAATAATCCGTTTCGCGTTATTAATTGTCCGCTTGGCGTTAATCGAATTCTCAGATTATACACAAATTTGCATAATTATTTATAATTAGTCTAAATAAATGAAGATATATTTATCAATTACCTTATTGCTATCTGGTTTTACAGCTCTAAGTCAGCAAGTTAAAATCGATTCAGCTAAGGCGAAGGATTTAAAAGAAGTGGTTATAACCGGACAATTTGGGCCTCAAACATTAAAAAACTCTGTTTACAATATCAGAACGATAAGTGCAGAAAGAATTAAGTTAAGGGCTGCAACTAACGTTCAACAAGTACTTAATACAGAGCTGGGCTTTCGTTTCAGTAACGACTTAACCTTAGGAACAACAGACGTTCAATTAATGGGAATGACTGGTAGAAACATTAAAATTCTTTTAGATGGCGTACCAATGGTTGACCGTTCGGACACAAGAGAAAGTTTAAATCAGATAGATATTAATACGATTGATAGAATAGAAATTGTTGAAGGTCCGATGTCTGTAGTTTACGGAACTGATGCGCTTGCGGGTGTAATAAACATAATAACGAAAAATCCAGGCAAATCTCTGGTTACTATTTCAGCAAGAATTCAGGAAGAAACCGCAGGAAACGAATATAGTGCTTTCAGTGGTGAGGGTAATCACATTCAAAATATAAGTACCAGCTGGCAAAATAAAGGCTGGAGTGCATTGGCTGGTTTTAGTCATAACGATTTTGGTGGATGGAATTTGGCCCCAAAAACAGCTACAATTGCAGAGGTTGAGGCTGTTGCAAATCGTTGGAAACCAAAAGAACAGTGGCTTGGAAACACCAAAATCGGCTATCGTAATGAAAATTTTAATATTTGGTACAGATTGGATGGTTTAAACGAAGAGATTGATAGCCGTGGTGGGATGAATCCAAATAACTACAGAGCAAAATTTCAAACCTATACAACTAAACGTTACACGCAGCAATTGCAAACAGAATGGCGTTTAGCCAGTAATTTACAGCTAACAGCGATTGGTGGCTTTACAAATTTAGAACGAGCTACCCGTTCTGTTGTTCATGATTTTTCTACGGGTGCAGAAGAATTAACTACTACTGCAGGCGAACAAGATGTAGCTAAATTTAGTTCAGTCATTTTTAGGTCTACTGTTCAGTATAAAGTTAGCGATATGTTTGCATTACAACCTGGTATAGAATACAATAGAGATGCAGCAAGTGGAGCCAGAATTAACGGATCACCGGCAATTAATGATTACTCATTCTTTATTTCTGGAGAGGTAAGGCCTGTTAAAGGAATAAATATTCGTCCCGGTGTTCGGTTTATAAAAAACTCAATTTACGATGCACCAATTATCCCTTCATTAAATACAAATTTTACGCTTACCGAAAGTCTTAATTTCCGTTTAGGATTTGCAAAAGGCTTCCGTGCGCCAGCACTTAGAGAATTATATTACGATTTCTTTGATTCTAACCACTCAATTATGGGAAACCCGGATTTAAAAGCAGAAGAATCTAACAGTTTTAATGGTTCACTGGCTTGGTCTGGTATTCAAACAAACGATTTGCAATTCCGCTATACCTTAGCTGGTTTCTATAATCTTTTCAAAAATAGAATTGATTTCGGTATCGATGCTACAAACCCAGCTGTGACCACATTAATAAATATATCAAAATATAAAACAACTGGCGGAACTTTAGAGAATACTTTAATTTACAAAAATTTTCAGGCGAACATAGGTTTATCTTATATCGGAAGATATAATGATTTAACTGAATCGTCTTCTAATTTTGATGTTCCTGAATTCGTTTGGTCGGCCGAAGTTTCGGCTAATCTGACCTATACCTTCCCTAAAATAAATGGAAGCATTAGCTTTTTCTATAAATACACAGGCAGTGTTCCTAATTATCAGTTAAGCACAGTTAATGGAGTACAAGCAGCAACACTTGTGAAGGTTGGCAGCTTTAACCTTGCAGATTTAATGCTGAATAAAAACATTTATAAATGCTTAACAATAAACGTAGGTGTTAAAAATCTATTTAACGTAACACAATTATCAAACACATCTACAGCTAGTGGCGGTGCACATAGTACAGGTGGTGCTACGGTACCCAATAGTTATGGTCGGTCCTACTTGGTTGGATTAACATTTAACTGGAATAAAAACTAATCTCAAATAAAAATTAAACATTAAAAATTGAAATATGAATAAATTTAACTCGATTATCGCAATCGCTTTACTAGCGGTAACTTTTACAGCATGTAAAAAAGACAATGAAGAACCTGTTATAGTTGTTCCACCATCTGATGGTAGTACGTTAACTCTTAGTGGTAAAACGGCAGAATCAAATTATGCAAATGTTGTATATGTAGATTTTAGCAGCGATAAACAAGCAACGGCCGATAGAAAAAGCTTCAATATAGGTTTAACATCAGATGGTAAATTTAGAGTTGTATTAAACGCTTCTTACCAAACTACAGCTGTTGCTACATCTAAGAGCGATATTAATGCGGTTACTCTAGCTGCCCCTGGAACAACTGTTAATTTAAATCATGATATTACGGACCCCCTTACCAATTCATTAGTTGATTATTGGGATGGCGATATTACTAAAACTGCATTTGCCGAAGTTAGTGCTACAGATGCTGAGAACAAAGTTTACTTGTTAAGCTTTGAAGGAAGTAAGGATAAAGATAAATGGTTTAAAATAAAAATTACGCGTAATGGCTCTGGTTATAAAGTGCAATATGCCAGATTAGGTGAAACAACCATAAAAAGTTTAGATGTAGTTAAAAACTCTGACTATAATTTAGTTTTCGTATCGTTAGAGAATAATAAAGTTGTGCAAGCAGAACCGGTTAAAACAGGCTGGGATATTTCTTGGAGTTATAGTACTTACAATTCAGGATTAGGATCGCCTTATTGGTTTCAAGATTATGTATCAATTAATAACCTAGGCACAATAACAGCTGCAAAGGTTTCTACAGCAACTAAAACTTATGCCGCATTTACAGAAACTGATATTGCTAATATTACATTTTCTTCTTCCAGAGATGTAATTGGTTCTACTTGGAGAACTTCACCAAGTCAAGCCGGAACAGGCGGTGGTGTTAAAACAGATGTATTCTATGTAATTAAAGATTCAGCAGGTAACGTTTATAAACTGAAATTTAATAGTTATATATCAGGAGATGGTGGAGAACGTGGTAAACCTGTTATCGAATATAAATTGATTAAAAAAGGATAATATAAAATCTTTTAAAATTATGTTTTGTTAGTTGAATAATGGCCTACCGCGATGGTAGGCCTTATTTTTTTGAGTATCTCTTTTTATATCTAGAAAAAGAAAGCATTATTAAAAAATCCTTTAAATGCAAAAAGGGTTCCGGCATACCGGAACCCTTTTTATTCTTACTCGCGAAATATTATTTGCCAGTATTTTTCTTGTCAGTTACTTCTGCACGGATTTCTTGTGCTAAAACTTTAAGATCTTGCATTGCTTTACGCACACGTGTACCAGCAGCTGCATTGCCAGCATTATAAAATTTTTCTACATCTGCTTCAATTGCAGCAACAGCAGCTTTAACTTTTGAGAATTTTTCCATCGCTAATTGATGTTTTTAGGGTTTAAAAAATTTATTTTTTCAATAATACATATTTACCTTGAATTAACAACAGAAAGCAAACATTAATTTGAAAGAAGTTTTGCACATTTTAAAGCTACTAAATGCCTTTAAAACTATTTTAGGAGTATTTTTTACTTTTTTTTGCTCTAGTTGTTATGTTTTAGCTTAACTGTTTAGATAACTTTATCAAGTTATTAAAGGTTTGATTAGCACTATGTACGCAATTTTTATAATCAGCCTCTAATACACTTTCATTCAATATTTGTACGAAATCTTTCCATTTTAAACCTAACTCTTCGCCGTAAACACCATAATAATTTAATCCCATTTCTGAACCTGCAAAATTAGCATTGGCTAAAATATGTTTTCTTATTACGTTTCCACCCAGAGTAGCCCCTTCTAGCACATATAATGCGCCTAAAACTGCTGCATTATTTTTTTCTGGAATGAACAAATCGAAATTTAACTCGGGCAAGGTTAATGGATCAATTTTCCAATATTCTAAATCTTTTTCTAATGAAGCAAGCTTTAATCTGCTATTCATTTGTAGCTTATTGGCAATTTCAGCATCCAACATATTGGCCAGCTTATTTTCTAGCTTTTGGTGAATGATATAATTTATGGTAAGTAGCTTTTTGTAATTCTTGATACTTAAGGAATTGTTCATAATCTCGTTAACAAACATTAACGATTCAAGCAATTTGTGGTTTTCTGCAGTTTCGGCTCTTAAAATATTAGCAATCATAGTATGATATAAAATTTAAAAATATGTATAAAAACAAAAGATTCGAATTAAAAATCCGAATCTTTATATGATTATTTTAATAAATTTAGTTTACCCGTAAATGTTGGTTAAACCAAAAATCGTGAACGGAGTGGATGCACTTTACAAGATTATCATAACCATCAGGTTTTGCTAAATAAGCATTTGCACCAAATTCTATTGATGCTTTAACATCATCAGGATTATCAGAGGTAGAAAACAAGATTACCGGAATTGTTTTTAGATAAGGAATATCCTTTATAAACTTAAGTAAATCAATACCTGATAAGCCAGGGAGATTTAAATCCAATAAAATTAGTTTAGGCTTTGTTTTATTTTCTGCAAAATTTTGTAATCTCTGCATTGCTTCAGTACCATCTTCTACTATCGCAAGGTTTAGAGTATCCTTAACCTCTTGTACGGCACTTTGCATAAAGAATGCATAATCCGTGTCGTCTTCTACATAAAATATATCCGGTGTTTTCATTTTATCTATTTTTAAAAGCTACATAAAACGTAGAACCTTCATTTAGTTTACTTTCAAACCAAACTCTACCATTATGTTTTTCTACAATACGTTTTACAATAGCTAGCCCTACTCCTGTTCCCTCAATTTCTTTAACATTATCCATTCGCTTAAAAAGCTCAAAAACTCTGTCGTAATAACGGTTATCAATTCCTATACCATTATCTTTTATTATGTAAATAACTTCTTCTCCGTCTATGTATGATGAAATTTCAATTTTGGGTTTATCTACCATAGAAGAGTATTTCACTGCATTGCTCATCAAATTGGTAAATACTTGGGCAATCATAGTCTTATCTCCTTTTAAATCTTGTAATTGCCCTAAAATCAGTTCGGAATTGTCTGCTTTAAAAGCCGACCAAACCTCTGCGCTAATCTCTATTAGTAAAGCTTCCATATTAACTTTTTCAAGATCAATATCTGAGCGGCCAACTCTCGCCAAATTCAAAATTTCCTTAATTAAGAAATTCATCTTTTCAGAACCTACTAAAACCCTATTCAGCATCTTTCTGCCATTTTCGTCGATACTTTTATTTTTAAGTAATAACTCTGAATAAGTTTTTATTGATGTTAAGGGTGTTCTTAAGTCATGCGAAATAGTATAGCTAAATGTATCCAACTCGTCATAAGCGGCCTGTAGCTTTTCATTAAGCAACCTAATTTGATTTGCTTCCTTATTAATATGTGTAATAATGATTTCCCTTATACGAAGAACTGATGAAATTTCTTCAGCAATCCAACCCTCTGAAGTATTATTTACAATTTTAGACCATATTTCAAAAGATTTTCTCGGAGATAAACTTGGCAAACCATGCGCTGAAGATGTAACTGGTTTATCAGGATTTCCAGCCCAATTTACAGCAGTAATTTTTTCTGGTTTAAACCAGATAATCATTTCGTTTGGAGCTTTACTTAACGAGCAATATAAAATACCAGATCCAATATCTTTATATTTTTTTGCGGGATGATAAATTTCTGATAAGCGATGCGTATAGTATAAAGATTCATCACTATTCTTTTTTATCCATTTTGCAAGTTCTAAAATGTCTTCTTCTGCAGGAACATGCCCTAAAGTTTTTAACCCACTTTCAAATATAACAACAACTCCTGATGCTTTCGTGATGTCTAAAATGGTTTGTTTATGACTTGTAATTGCTTCAATTAAATATTTATCCTTATCTAAATAAGCACTAAGAGCTGATGCCGTATCTTTAAAATTCTTAACAATTTCTGCATCCTCCTCGTCCTGCCTATACTCTAAAGCAGAGGAAAGAATCTGACCAATAAGTTTTGAACCTTCTCGAGCTTTATAATCTATAAATTTCGGACTATAATTATGACAAGCAATTAAACCCCATAATTCGCCATGAGCAATTAATGATATGCTAAAGCTCGAATAAACACCCATGTTTTTTAAATATTGAATGTGAATGGGTGAAACAGCTCTTAAACATGCGTGTGTTAAGTCTAAAGGTTGATTCTCTTTGTAGGTTATAATTTGGGCATCTTCTGTATTAACATCAGCTATAAGCCTGGTTAAATTCATTTTATAAAGCTCTCTTGCTTGTTTAGGAATATCTGAAGCAGGGTAATGAAGTCCAAAAAATGGTTCTAAATTCTCTTCTTTTTCTTCTGCAACAACTTCTCCATGTCCATCCTCCAAAAATTTATAGATCATGATTCTATCATAATTAATAAGTTTTTTAATTTCAACAGCAGCACTTTTTAACAGAGATAAAACATTTTTACCTTGTAACATTGAAGCTGCCGAGCGCCCTATTGAACTTTGAATATCATATTGCAGCGTAACCGGTTCAAATTCCATCAACCAATCATTTTGCGATGCAGAGATAATAAGATAAAATGGATTGTTATTGATTTCTACAGGATGAGGACTTATAGCATCGAAATTTTTGCTGATAATACCAACCTTTAATAAATCTTCTAAATTAAACTCAGCATTCTGTTGTTTAATAAAAGTATCTAAAGCAGAAAGTGATCTACCTAGAAAACTAACTGCAGATTCATTTAAAAAGGAAAAAGTATTTTCACTTATATAAGAAATATTTAAACTTATTTTATCGACAACAACTAGAAAACCATGCGATTGGATTTTACCAGGGATATGTATCGGCTCATTATCACAATTTGTGAGGTCTACAGAAAATTTATTCATAGGGGAATTATTATAACAAAAGTATCAGAATTTTTAACTTTTCAAATCTTAGTCTGTGTTTAAAATGATTCTAATTTTGTTTAATACATTTTTGCGGTTTATTTTTTATTATATATTTGGTAGAATTTAAAAATCATCCCATTGGCAAAAAAAAACATTTTGGTTATAGAAGATAACCATGCAATTTTAGATGTTATTACGCTTATTTTAGAAAGTGAAGCTTTCAACGTTGTCGGATTAAATAAAGGCGCCAATTTTATTAATCACGTTAAAGAATTCCAGCCAGATGTGGTTATTATGGATATAATGTTACCTGATATAGACGGCAGAGTTTTGCTTAAGGAGCTAAAAGAAAATAATTTAACAAAACATATCCCTGCATTAATGATTTCTGCGAGGTATAATGCAACAAATTATATGCTTGATAACGTTGAAGCAGATGATTTTATGGCAAAGCCTTTTAACATAGATGAATTGATGGATAAAATCTATTCTTTGTTAAAAAAAACGAAGCTTTAATAGGATATTCCGGACAATTAAACGCCACTTTTCTTCAAATTTTTCATTAACTCTTTCTGAAATTAAGTTTAGTATCTATAAAGCCATGCTTTTACTCAAACGCTTAATGCTAACTTATAGCTACTATATTATAAACCGCAGCCTCCTATTCTTTTTTGTACCGTTTTTAATTTAAAAAACGGCGCAAGAAAAAATACTAGTAAATTGGGCTTTTCGTTGTTACCTAATTGAAAATTTTTAATGTACGCTAAGGGTGTGTTTATGTTTTCTTTTCTTTTACTGAAGTATTTTTTTTTACGTCTACTTTTTTTGCATCTTTTGCAGATGTTACCTTCTCTTCAGCTCCCTTTGCTTTTGAGTTTTTCGGTGCGGTAGCCTTGCTATCTTCTGCCGAAGTTTTAAAATTTTTCATAATATTTAATTTTTAACCAACCAAGCTTTAGCCTCCTCAATCTCATTGGGTTTAAAACCTTTAGAGCTTCCTGGAGTTGCAATAGTAAAAATATCTGTAAACCACTCTACTCCTTTTTCTGCACTGACCACAGCTATCTTTTCCCACTTACTAAAATTCTGAAAACCTGCTTTTGCATCCTGAACCCAAGCTCCAGCGGTAAAATTTTTAACATCGGTATCCAAAACAAGTAAGTATCTAATTTCTCCAAATCTATCAGCGGTTCTTTTTAAACCAGGCAATAAAACGTTTTTCAAATCTTCGCTATGTACTTCTCCTGTAGCTCTAACGCCAAATATGTTTTCGGGTAAACCCACTATTTCTGTTAACATAAATTTTAATTTTTTAGTAGAACAATAGAATTGTTCAAGATGTTTGACAGTTGAACAAATTCTATAAAGATGTAAAAGAGATAAAACACTTATCTACCTGATAATGTTGTACTTTTAATAAAAAACAAAAACACGCTATGAAAAATAATTTACGAGTTTTTTTAATCCCCTTATTTGCTTTAGCCATTATTGTTTCTGCTTGCAACAGCAATACCGAGTCTTCTACAATTAAAGACTCTTCATTTGTAGATTCTACTTCAACATTTTCATTAAAACCTGCCGGCCCACCACCAGAATGGGGCAAAACAATAAGGCCAGAAATGCAAGCGGTAATTGAAAAATTAATGAGTTATGAAGATAAGCCTATAGAATCGCTTAATGCTATAGATGCTCGTAGAAATCATACGCCTTATGATGCAGTAACAGACTTAGTTAAACTTAATAACATTAAAATCCCAGTTGTAAAGGTTGATACAGCTGGTAAAGATATAGATGCTAATGGAGCTAAAATTCACTTAAGAATTTATACGCCAAAATCTGGCAGTGGTCCTTTTCCTCTCATAGTTTATTATCATGGAGGAGGTTTTGTTATTGCAGCAAATTTAGATGCTTATAATGCTTCTGCACAAGCCCTTTCAGAACAAGTGGGTGCAATTGTTGTTTCTGTCGCATATCGCTTAGCGCCAGAAAATAAATTTCCTACGGCACATAATGATGCTTTTGTAGCATATGAGTGGGCTATTAAAAATGCGGTAAGTTTAAAAGCCGACCCTGCAAAAATTGCGGTAGTTGGTGAAAGTGCTGGCGGAAATTTAGCTGCAAATGTTTCCATTATGGCCAGAGATAAACATATAATGATTCCTGTACATCAGGTTTTAATTTATCCAATTACACAAGCTAATATGGAGACCCAATCTTATAAATTATATGCAGATGCTAAACCACTAAACAAGGCTATGATGAATTGGTTTATGGAGAAATACCTAACCACCATGATTGAAGGACAGAATTCTAAAATATCATTAGTTAACGCAAATTTGAAGGATTTACCACCAACAACAATTATTACCGCAGAAATTGATCCATTGCATGATGATGGGATAATCTTTGCCAACAAACTATCTGACGCTGGAGTTAAAGTAAATAGCAGAAACTACGAAGGTGTTACACACGAATTTTTCGGAATGGCAATTATAGTTCCTGAAGCTCAGGCTGCTCAAGTTTATGTGGCAAATCAGTTAAAGGCAGCTTTTAAATAGAATAATTCTATTAAATACTTGATAAAAAACAATTTATTATAATGTTTAAATCTTCAAACCATTAATAAATCAAACTATTTAACTCGCCGAATGTTGTTTAAGTACTAATTTATTCAAAAAAAATATGAAAATTGCATATATATCAACTTATCCTCCTCGAGAATGTGGATTAGCTACATTTAATCAAAATTTAGTTAGTGCATTAAGTTTAAACTCAGCATACGAGGAAGGTAAAAGTTACATTGTTGCAATGAATGAATCCGACAATTTAGACGAACATAACTATCCACACGAAGTTAAGTTTGTAGTTCGTCAGCAAAATCAGCAAGATTATTTAGAGGCAGCAGATTTTATAAATAACAGCGATGTAGATACTTGTGTTATAGAACATGAATTTGGCATATACGGAGGTAACAGCGGTGTCTTTCTACTTTCTCTAATAAATAGATTAAAAAAACCTTTTATTACCATACTTCACACGGTGTTAAAAGAACCAAACTTTATGCAGCAAACGATAATTAAAGAAATTGCGGCAAAGTCTTCTAAAGTTGTGGTAATGAGCAAGAAAGCTGTTCTGTTTTTAACAAGTATATATCAAATTCGTTCAAACCAGATTCAGTTAATAGAACATGGTGTACCAGATTTAGAACCAGTAGAGCATAATACGATATCCGCTAGTGCTTTATTTAAAGAAAAAAAGGTTTTATTCACCTTTGGCCTTATTAGCAGAAACAAAGGTTTGGAAACGGTTATAAATGCATTACCAGCTATTGTGAGTAAACATCCTGATGTTTTATATGTCGTTTTGGGGAATACACATCCTGGAGTAGTTAAGCATAATGGAGAAGAATACCGCGATAGTTTAAAAGCATTAGCTAAAAAACTTGGTGTAGAAAACAACCTTGTATTTGTAAATAAGTTTGTTTCAGAAGAAGAACTTCATCAATATTTAACCGCATGTTACTTATATATAACTCCGTATTTAAATGAAGCTCAAATTACCAGCGGAACTTTATCATATGCCGTTGGTGCTGGTGCAGCTGTGGTTTCTACACCTTACTGGCATGCTCAAGAATTACTTGCAGATAACAGGGGTAAATTATTTGATTTTAAGAATGATATAAAACTTGCTGAGATTGTAAATGAACTGTTAAGTGATGATGAAAAATATTTTGAACTAAAAAATAATGCTTACAATTATGGATTAAATATAAGGTGGCCAAAAATTGGAAATGCTTATATGAGCCTATTAGAGGCCGCTATTTCTAAAGGGCAAAAACCTACACGGGTTGTTCCCCCTATTATTGACATAGATAAAATGCCCGCTTTAAATTTGAGCCATATTGAATTACTTACTGATGATACGGGTATCATTCAACATGCAAAATTTGGAATTCCTAATTTAAAAGAAGGTTACTGCATTGATGATAACGCTAGGGCTTTAATTCTTTCAATTCTTGCTTACGATCAGGATAAAAATCAGAAAGCTTTAAAACTAATGCCTATTTATTTAAGCTTTATCCAATACATGCAGCGTGAGGATGGCAATTTTAGAAATTTTTTAAGCTTTAACAGAAATTATTTAGACGAAGTTGGCTCAGAAGATTCATTTGGTAGAACGATTTGGTCACTGGGATATCTGATATGTAAAGGTCCAAATAACTCTTATCGAGAATTTGGTAAGGAACTTTTCTCTAACTCTATACCTCACTTTAAAGATTTAAAATATTTGCGTGCAATAGCAAATACGGTAATCGGGATTTCTTATTACTTGGGTGCGCACAGTGGAGATGAGGTTTTAGTAAAAGAAATCAATCAACTAGCAACAGTTTTAACAAATGCCTACAATAAAAATAAAGACGAGAATTGGCATTGGTACGAAGATATTTTAACTTATGATAATGCAATTCTACCGTTAGCATTATTAACTCACTATGAGGTTACAGGTAATATAGAATCTTATAAAATTGCAATAGAAAGCATTGATTTTTTGAATAGTTTTTCTTTCAAAAATGGTTATTTAAATCCTGTAGGAAATGATGGCTGGATGAAAAAGAACGAAGAAAATCCAATTTACGACCAGCAAGCTTTAGAAACTATGGCGATGGTTTTATTATATTCTAAAGCATTTTCGATAACTAAAGATGATAAATATCTTGATATGATGCACATTAGTTACGAATGGTTTCTAGGTAAAAATAGTTTACACATTCCCTTATATGATTATGAAACACATGGTTGTGCAGATGGACTTCAGTACAATAGTGTAAATAGAAACCAAGGAGCAGAAAGCACCTTAGCTTACTTTATTTCGCATTTAACAGTTTTAAAAGCCGCTGAGTTGGAGTTTGAAACCTTATCATCGCCCTTACTCGAAACAAATAAAGTACGCTAATTAAACATTTATAAACAAAAAAAGCACGATTTTATTTAGAAATCGTGCTTTTTTTATGCTCCTTAATTCTCTTATTCAGCATTATTTTCAAGTAATTTATTAAGTAGTAATTCTAAATTAACGGTAGCAAACGATGAGCTGTAATCTGATAAGCCGTAAGGAATAATTAATTCGCCATTACTAATTATAGAACCACAAGAGTAAACAACATTTGGTACGTACCCTTCACGTTCATCATTATTCGGAATAATCAAAGGCTCTTGTAAATGCCCAATTTCTTTGCAGGGATCATTCAAATCAAGTAAACTAACACCAATACAATATCTTCTCATCGGACCAACACCGTGAGTTATCACAATCCAACCTTTATCTGTTTCAATTGGAGAGCCACAATTCCCAATTTGAACCAATTCCCAATCGTAGCGAGGCTGTTTAAGTAAAATAGGGTTCTCCCAAACATTAATCTTATCCGAAAACATAAGGTAATTGTTCCATCCGTCTATTCGGCTCATCATTACATATTTACCATTTATTTTTCTTGGGAATAATGCGAGATTTTTATTTTGAGCTCCATCACCATACAATGGGATAACTTTAAATTCATAAAAATCATCCGTTTGAACCAATTTTGGAATAATTAAAGAGCCATCAAATGCAGTATAAGTTGCATAATAAACAATTTTACCATCTTCTTTGATAAACTTCACAAAGCGGGCATCTTCAATACCTTTCCGTTCAAATTCAGAAATAGGAAAAATAACTCTATCTGAAATATCAGTATCTTTTGAAAAACTGATGGTATGATAAGTATCAGAAAGCCAAAGAACTTTATCATATTCAATTAGGCGCTGAGGATTTTCTTTATTTAAACTTTTAGAATCTTTAATGATGTTGCTTAAGCTGGTATATTCAAATTTATCATCAAGTTTCGATTCTATTTCTTCTAAAACAGAAGGGTCAATTTGCGCATAAGCTGCTTTTTTTAAAAACATTTTCTTTACATAAATCGCATTACGAATTACTTCAGCTTCATCAACATAATTACCTACAGGTAAAACCTGTATGTTATTTTTAGCATCAATTAAAGCCCGACGAAATACGATAGATGAAATATGCCCTTCGCCCACTGCCCTGAAACTAATAATCACCCTTTTATCACCCTCCACTAAATCAGTTTGGTCAGGATCTTCAATAATACTTGGATTAAAGAAAGCAGCCGATTCAATAGAATATTCATGCGTAAAATAAGCCCCAATTAATAATTTAGTATATGAATCTATATCATCAAAATCTACATTAAGCTCGCTAAATTGTTTTTTCAGTTTCTTGGCATGTCTGTTCAAAATCTTGGTAATGTTCCTGTGCCGTTTGGAATATTCTTGAAGGATAGGAGAAATTAACGAGAAAACCTTCTCATCAGAAAATTTTAAAACTTTGCTTATTACTTCAAGTGCTCGCTCATCTCCATTAAAAAAAAATCGGGCAATAACTCTTTTGGTGTCAGGATTTACTTTGACAGGCTTTCGTTCTATATATAATCTCATTGTTTAATGTTTTTGAGTTCTTTTATTATTTTACGCCAATTTAATTACAATACTATTAACTAAATTGTATTAACAATTGTTTCATTATATATCTTTTATGATAATTAGAAATCAAGTAATAATATTATTAAAAAGAACGTTAAATTCTTCAAAATTATTTATCAATTAAATCTTCAAGTTTCATTTCTTCTAAAACATATCTTTCAGGTTCAGTGGTGGTTTGATATGACCACTTAACTAATCTTATTAAACCGTTTTCGATTTCAACTCCAGTAATATCACCATCGTTAAAGCAACAACAGCCAGAATTAAAATATGCTGATTTGTACTTATTTAACTTGGGCTGCTCATCTCCTTTTGCAACACGCTTATTTAACTCTCTTGTTATTAAATCTATTTCATCCTGGTTATGCTCTACATTGGCTTTAGCTAATTTTGCATATAATCTTTCGAGATGCGTAAGCGAAGCGAAAACCGGCTGATGAGTATGACCAGTTATTAATGCAATATTCTTTTGCTCAGCAACCCAGCTATACATCAATAAATTATGAGCTGTTTTCAATTGATTATCATAGGCCGGTGTATTAGGATTAATCTTTAGATAAGATTGCAGTGGCGCCCAAATAGTGCTTACAAACCACTTGCTAAACCAATTACCATCGCTCTGCAAATCGCCCTGGTGGCCGTGAGTTAAAAATATATCTAATAGCTTCTCGTTCGATCTAAATCTTAAAATTGCTCCTTCGTAAATCCTAATTACTTTTCCATAAATCCGATTCAAATTAAATTGAGAAAGCGGGTCGTTATCCCAATACAAATCATGATTACCGAAAATTTTAGTAAAAGCGTTACGTTCAATAAATTGCTTTTCAGCTTCAAAAGTCTTTTTATTATGTTTAATAACCGATTCGAGCAGGTTTTCCCAAAGCTCTTCACTATCACCTAAATTAATATAACTAAAATTCAACTTGTTGTAATAATCTAAAGCTTGCAAATAGTTTTTTTCTGCTAGTGAAAAATCGTCAGCAAAATCTCTGGCACCTTTATGCTGATCAGAAAAAATTATAAACTTACTATTTGAGTTGATCTCAAATATCTCTCCTCTTTTACCCGGAGAAGTAATTAAATTTTCATAGAGTTTACTTAAGGCTTCATGTATATGTTCGTTATCTGGTCTTGATCCGAATCTATTAGACATACGAATAATCCAGGCACTAAGTAATTTCTGTAAAAATTTTCTCATTCTTGAATTGCCTGATTTATATCAAACTTAACAAAAAAGTAAGATTTAAGAAAAGTTTAAAAATGATTTAAAGATTTTATAAAGGTGCGTGGGGACACGCACCATGGAACGTGTCTCCACGTTCTATGAAGTAATTGGAGTCGAAATTTAAACAATTTCTAAGTTTAATTGATTTTTTCGAAAATAAACGTTCAGCTTTTCATTGCTTCTCTACTCCCGTTTTCCGTTTAAGTCCCGATTTTAATTAAAATCGAGCGCTATCACTTCAAACGAGTTCAGACACAAAGACATCTACACAAACTGCTACAGTTCAGTGAAAAACAAAAACCAATAACAAAAAATGGTTGCAACTTTAAGCTGCAACCATCTTCTGAATTATTTAATTTTAAATTTTATTTATGCATATGCAACTGCGTCTCTCGATGCTAATTTAGTTGTTCCCATTAAATATTCGTCTACTTTACGAGCTGCTTCTCTCCCTTCAGAGATTGCCCAAACCACTAAAGATTGACCACGGCGAACATCACCGGCAGCAAAAATCTTTGCAATATTGGTTTGATAAGTATGTTCAGAAGCTTTTACATTACCTCTATTATCCAATTCTACGCCTAATTTTTCAATTAAACCTTCTTTTTGAGGATGTAAGAAACCCATTGCCAAAAACACCAATTCGCATGGTATATCTCTTTCAGAACCTGCAATTTCTTTAAAAGTAACTGGTCTGCCAACAGCATCAATTTCCCATTCTACGTCAACAATTTTTAAAGCTTTCAAATTGCCATTTTCATCAGCAATAAAGTTTTTAGTATTTACCGACCAAGCTCTTTCTGCACCCTCTTCGTGCGAAGAAGTATTTTTCAAAAGCATTGGATAAGTAGGCCAAGGCATATTTTCGGTTCGTAACTGAGGCGGCATTGGCATAATCTCAAATTGAGTTATTGATTTAGCACCATGACGATTTGAAGTTCCTATACAATCTGATCCGGTATCTCCACCACCAATAACGATTACATTTTTACCTGTTGCTAAAATCTCTTCTACAGCAATTTCTCTACTGGCAACACGTTTATTTTGTTGTTTTAAGAAATCCATTGCAAAATGAACACCTTTTGCAGAACGTCCTTCAATTGGCAAATCTCTAGGAATGGTAGAACCACCCGCTAAAACAATTGCATTAAAATCTCGCAATAGAGTACTAATTTCTACATTCTCGCCAACGTTAGCATTACATTTAAAAATAATACCTTCTTCTTTCATTAAATCAATGCGTCGGTCGATAACATTTTTTTGAAGTTTGAAATCAGGAATACCATATCTCAATAAACCACCAGGAGCATCATCACGTTCGAAAACAGTAACTTCATGCCCAACTTTATTTAATTGAGCGGCAGCCGCTAAACCAGCAGGACCTGAACCAATAACAGCAACTTTTTTACCAGTTCTTAATAATGGCGCTTTAGCTTTGATAAAGCCTTTCTCAAAAGCAATTTCGATAATATGTTTTTCAATCTCCTCGATAGAAACTGGCGGACGATTAATACCTAACACACAAGCAGATTCGCATGGTGCGGGGCAAATTCTTCCTGTAAATTCGGGGAAATTATTTGTACTTAATAAAATGTTAGCAGCAAGCTCCCATTTACCTTGATAAACAGCATCGTTAAATTCTGGTATCACATTACCTAACGGGCATCCTGACTGGCAAAATGGAACGCCGCAATCCATACAACGGGCAGCTTGGTTATTTAATTCTTGAGCGGGTAATTCATTTAAAAATTCTCCGTAATGTTTTACTCGAGTTTTAGCCTCTTCTCTTGTGGGCGCAACTCTGTCGTATTCTTGAAATCCTGTTACTTTTCCCATGACTAGTGTGTTTTTACTTGTTGATTACGTTTAGCTAAAACTGCTTTGTATTCTTTAGGGAATACTTTTACAAAATGATTAGATTGACTTTTCCAATCGCTTAAGATAAACTCTGCTACTTTACTGTCAGTTAATCGAATATGACTTTTTAATAAAGCTAAAATTCTTTCTTCATCTTCGGCTTGTAAAGGATCTAAATCTACCATTTCTTTATTGCACTTGCGGGCAAAAGTTCCTTTTGCATCGTAAATCCAAGCTACACCTCCACTCATACCAGCAGCAAAATTGCTACCTGTATCACCAAGGATTAAAACTTCACCACCAGTCATATATTCACAGCCATGGTCTCCCACGCCCTCTACAACCGCAGTGGCTCCAGAGTTACGAACAGCAAAACGTTCTCCAGCTTTTCCACGAGCAAATAACTCACCAGATGTTGCACCATAAAGTGCTACATTACCAATAATTATATTTTGTTCAGGAATGAAAGTTGAATTAGCAAATGGATAAATAACTAAACGTGCTCCAGATAAACCCTTACCTACATAATCATTTGCTTCGCCTTCTAAAGATAAAGTTACGCCTCTTGCATTAAATGCACCAAAACTTTGTCCGGCAGAACCTACAAATTTAAAATTAATAGTATCTGGTGGTAAACCTGCACCCAAATGAACTTTTGAAATTTCATTAGATAACATGGTACCCAACGAACGATCTGTATTTTTTATGTTAAAACTTGCAAAAACAGGTTCATTATTGGTTATTGCAGGTTGTGCAGCAGCAATTAATTGATGGTCTAATACATTTTCCAAACCGTGGTTTTGCTTTTCTGTATTAAATAATGGCAAGCCATTATCTTCAGCTTTAAAAAGGATGGCAGATAAATCTAGATGTTTTAATTTCCAATCTTCTGAAGGCAATTCACGCACTTTTAAAATATCAGCCTGCCCAATCATTTCATGAATAGTTCTGAAACCAAGTTCTGCCATAATTTCACGTAATTCTTCGGCAAGGAAATAGAATAAATTCACAACGTGGTCTGCATCTCCGCTAAACAATTTTCTCAATTCAGGGTCTTGCGTAGCTACACCAACAGGGCACGTATTTAAGTGGCATTTACGCATCATAATACAACCTGCAGTTACTAATGCCGCAGTTGCAACACCCCATTCTTCAGCACCTAATAAAGCTGCAATTGCAATATCTCGACCAGTTTTTAGCTGGCCATCGGTTTGTAAAACAATGCGATTACGTAATTTATTTTTAACTAATGTTTGGTGTGCTTCTGCTAAACCAAGTTCCCAAGGTAAGCCAGCATGTTGAATTGATGTTAATGGCGATGCACCCGTTCCACCATCAAAACCTGAAACCAAAATCACATCGGCATGTGCTTTAGCAACACCCGCTGCAATTGTACCAACACCAGCCTTAGAAACTAACTTAACGTTAATTCTTGCCGCACGGTTGGCATTTTTTAAATCGTAAATCAACTGAGCTAAATCCTCAATCGAATAAATATCGTGATGTGGTGGTGGAGAAATTAAACCTACACCAGGCGTAGAGTGACGAACTTTTGCAATCCAGTCATCCACTTTGTGGCCAGGTAGTTGTCCGCCCTCTCCAGGTTTTGCACCTTGAGCCATTTTAATCTGTAACTCATCAGCATTGGTTAAATAATAACTGGTAACACCGAAACGAGCAGAAGCTACTTGCTTAATTGCAGAACGCATACTGTCGCCATTCGCCATTTTGGTATAACGCATTTCATCTTCGCCACCCTCACCAGTATTACTTTTGCCACCAATGCGGTTCATCGCAATAGCTAAAGTTGAGTGTGCCTCATGAGAAATTGAACCAAATGACATGGCACCTGTTGCAAATCTTTTCAGAATTGCTTCCGTAGATTCTACTTCATTTAACGGAACCGACGGGCGGCTATAATTAAATTCAAACAATCCGCGAATGGTGTAAGCTTGTTGTGTTTGCTCATTTACCAGCTTAGAGTATTGTTTAAAGATATTGTAATCATTTTTACGAGTTGCGTTCTGTAGCAGGTGAATGGTTTGCGGATTAAATAAATGCGCTTCTCCCCTGCGACGGAATTTATAAGTTCCACCTGCTGGTAATAAGTTTTCTGTTTGTGTTGTCGGACCGAAACTACGATGATGTTTAATCAAAGTTTCTTTAGCAATTTCATCTAAACCTAATCCGCCAATACGAGAAACCGCACCAGTGAAATAAGTATTTACAACTTGTTTATTTAAACCTAAAATTTCGAAAATCTGCGCACCCTGATAAGATTGCAAGGTAGAGATGCCCATTTTAGAGAAGATTTTTAATAACCCACTGTTAACTGCGTAGATATAGTTTTTGGTTAACTGCTCTGCTGATAAGCCCGATTCCTCTTGAAAACCGTTGATGGTTTCTAAAGCTAAATAAGGATTAATTGCCGTAACACCAAAGCCTAATAAAGTAGCGAAATGATGTACTTCCCAAATATCTCCGGCTTCGACAACAATACCAACTGCACCACGATACCCCTTGCGGATTAAATGGTGATGAACAGCAGAAACCGCCAGCAAAGATGGCATAGCGGCATGCTCAGAATCAATTGCTCTATCTGTTAAAACAATTACTTGAAAACCATCTTCAACAGCATCTACAGCATAACGGCATAAACGATCTAGAGCTTTCGCCATAGCACCAGGCTTGCCATCAGCACGGAAATAAGTTTGTAAAGTTTTCGCTTGGAAAACTCCTGTATCTATACTTCTTAATTTTTCTAACTCTTGATTGGTTAAAATTGGATGTTTAATTGCAACACAATGTGCCTGTTTCGGATTTTCATCCAGCAAGTTGCCATTACTCCCCATAAAACTAGCCAAGCTCATCACCACTTTTTCACGAATCGGGTCGATTGGTGGATTGGTAACCTGAGCAAACAGCTGTTTAAAATAATTTGATAAATGTTGTGGACGTTTTGATAAAATGGCAAGTGGCGTATCGGTACCCATCGAACCGATTGGTTCTTTAGCTTCAATAGCCATTGGTTTAAGCAACAAATCAATATCCTCTCTGCTATAACCAAAAACTTGTTGATATTTAAAAATAGATTCTTCAGAAAGGCCGGTAAACATTACACGCGGATCTGGCAATTCCTCCAAACGGATTTGGTATTGATTAATCCAATCTGCATATGGACTCTTTCCACAAACCTGAGTTTTAATTTCTTCATCACTAATGATTCTACCCTGTTCCATGTCTACAACGAACATTTTACCAGGTGTTAAGCGACCTTTTTCGATAATTGTACTTTGGTCGATTGCTAAAGCACCTGCTTCCGAACCCATAATTACGCGATCATCAGAAGTTAAGGCGTAACGCGACGGACGAAGACCGTTACGATCTAACGCTGCACCAATTAACTTTCCATCGGTAAAGGCAATTGCAGCTGGTCCATCCCAAGGTTCCATCAAAGTAGCATGAAATTCATAGAAAGCTCGTTTTACCGGATCCATATCTTCATTACCATCCCACGCTTCCGGAACCAACATCATTAAAACATGAGGTAATGTTCTGCCAGCATGAAGCAATAATTCAATAACATTATCTAAGCAACCTGAATCAGAATTAGTTTCATCGATAACTGGCAACAACATATCCAGTTCTTCAGAAGTAAAATAAGCAGATGCAAATGATTTAACACCAGCTCTAAACCAATTTAAATTCCCCTGTAAAGTATTAATTTCACCATTATGAGCTATAAAACGGAAAGGCTGCGCCAATCTCCACGATGGGAAGGTATTAGTAGCAAAACGCGAATGAACCAAACCTAAACCAGAAACAACTCTTTTATCGCTTAAATCTTTAAAATAAGTACGAACCTGTAGTGAGGTTAACTGTCCTTTATATATTATGGTCTGTGCCGAAAGTGAAACGATATAAAAATCTTTACCCCCATTAACGGTATTTATGATTAACTTAATCAGGTAGTTTTTGAAAAGATAAAGTTTACGTTCGAAATCTGCACCAGTATTTACTGCAAAAGGACGAGCAATAAAAACCTGCTCAATTTCCGGTTCAACGGAAAGAGCCATGTTACCGATATCTGTGGTATCAACTTCAACTTTTCTAAAACCTAAAATTTCAAGCCCCAGCTTCTCAGCTGCACGGTAAATAAGTTCTCTACATTCTTCTCTCGAACGGATATCTTTTGGCATAAAAAGCATACCAACACCATAATTATTGGTTTCAGGTAGACTAAAGCCGGCTTTTAAACATTCGTCGTAAAAAAATTCGTGAGGAATCTGAATCATTATACCTGCGCCATCGCCTGTATTTGGTTCTGCTCCACTTGCCCCTCTATGATCTAGATTCTCTAAAATAGTAAGTGCATCGGAGATGATTTGATGCGATTTTCGCCCTTTCACATGTGCAACGAACCCAATACCGCAGGCATCGTGTTCAAATTGCGCATCGTACAATCCACTGTTTGGTTTCATTCTTTGCTCGTTAGTTGTTAGTGTATAGGAAACACTAAGATACAAAAAACGATTGTTAAATTACAGAGTTACTATGATTTTTAGAATAATTTTAGTTATTAAGTAAATTTTAAATCTTAAATTAAAAATTCAACAACAATAAGCTTAAATATTTGCAATATTAACAATGACAAGATTATACAATAATATGCTTTTTTAACGCATTTTAGAAGATAAATCGATTTATTAAAACATTCATAAATAAATTATATATTCATTAATAAATAAATAGTTTGCTTTTATTTTAGTCCTAAAAAAATAGAAAAAGTGTTTTATTAAATTTTATTAAATTACTAATCAGCCATATAGCTTTAATGACTAAAAAATAAGAAAAATCCATTTTGCAAAACAACTTCTTTTTCTACCTTTGTGCCGGGCAAGTCTTTTACGACCAGCTCCCTTTGAACTCCCCCAGGGCGGGAACGAAGCAAGGGTAGAAGGTTGTAGCGGTGCGATAGAAGGTGCTTGCCCTTTTTTTCTTTTCCCTTAATCCCCTGAAGGGGGAATTAAATTCTTCAGGGTTCAATCATTGAAACTCAAATATTAGAATTTATAACCATGAAATTTTTTATCGACACAGCAAATCTTGATCAAATCAAAGAAGCGCATGATCTTGGCATTTTAGATGGAGTAACAACCAACCCTAGCTTAATGGCTAAAGAAGGTATTACTGGCAACGAAAATGTAATTAAACATTATAAAGCAATCTGCGATATCGTTGAAGATAACGTAAGTGCAGAAGTTATTGCAACAACCTATGATGAAATCATCAAAGAAGGTGAAGCTTTGGCTGCTTTAAATCCTAAAATAGTTGTTAAAGTTCCGATGATTAAAGATGGTGTTAAAGCCATTAAATATTTTTCATCAAAAGGAATTAAGACGAACTGTACTTTGATTTTCTCTGCCGGACAAGCATTGCTTGCCGCTAAAGCTGGTGCAACTTATGTTTCTCCATTTTTAGGCCGTTTAGATGATATTTCTAGCGATGGCTTAGTTTTAATTGAAGATATTAGAACTATTTTTGATAACTACGGTTATGAAACTCAAATTCTAGCTGCTTCTATTCGTGGCCCATTGCATATTGTAAACTGCGCAAAATTAGGTGCTGATGTTATTACAGCTCCATTAGCAGCAATTGTTGGTTTATTAAAACACCCTTTAACAGATAGTGGCTTAGCAACATTCTTAGCTGATCACGCTAAAGCGGCAGGTAAATAAGCTTTAAGTTACAGCGTAAATATAAAAAGTCCTAAGTTTTGAATAGATTTTATTCAAAACTTAGGACTTTCTTTTTAACCAGCTTTTTATTTTAGAACAATCAATTGCTTATCATCTATTAGAAGAGCAAACTCAGTGCTTTTCGGTTAAAGCAGTCCTGCTTTCCATTTTAGCCCGATAGAAAAATCGGGGCTACCATTTCAATCAGGTCTAATTAAAACAATGCTGAAACTCTTTTTAACAAGCAAAATGGCAAGAAATTATAATTAATTTCCAAAAAAGCTGTCAATTTATACTAAAGACTCGCGACTCAAAACTTCCTTTATTTTCTCATAACTAATTTGCTCATCAGGCTCTATCAAAATCCCCTTCACCCCCGCACCGTTAGCAGCTTCAACATCACGCGGTTTATCACCAATCATAACAGATAAAGAAGGGTCTATTTCAAACATATCAATTGCATCTAATAACATACCAGATTTTGGCTTACGGCATTTACATTCTCCTCCTACCGTTGGATGGTGTGGACAATAATAAAAACCTGCAATATCTGCACCTTTTGCTACAAATGCATTTCTCAACATTTGATGCATAATGGCTAATTCCTGTTCTGTATATCTTTTAAGCGCAATACCGCCCTGATTAGTGATAACAATTAACAAGTACCCTTCATCGTAAAGTTTCTTCAAAACGGGTATCTGATAATCCAAAATTTTAAAATCTTCAACACGGGTAATGTAATCGTATATTTCGTGATTAAGAACACCATCACGGTCAAGAAAAATAGCTTTCTTCATTATAAAATTGGAAATGTAAAATGTATTGACTTAAAAACATCAATAATTAATTATGCCAAAATAAGCAAAAATAACTCGCATAAGAAAGCCTAATCTGATTAGGATTAAGCCTAAACATAATCTATTTGGTTTTCTATTTTAAATTTAACCCTACCTTATGGCCTTTAATCGCAAAGTATAGTATGAAAATATAACAAGGCATAACAGTAACAAAATATGCCAGTTGGAAATCTAGATGCAAATGATCCTTTATGAAAGCATATAGCAAAGGCCATATTGCACCACCAGCTATACCCATAATCATTATCGCTGAACCTGTTTTAGTAAATTTACCTAAATGGCTTATGCCCAAAGGAAATATTGCAGGCCACATTAAAGAATTAGCCAAACCCAATAAGGCGATAAAAATTACAGATGTGTAGCCAGAAGTTAAGTAAGCTGCAATGGTAAAAACTAAACCCAGTATAGCACAAATTCGTAATGCAAATTGTTGTGTAATATATTTTGGAATTGTAATTATACCAATAATATATCCTACAAGCATACTTCCTAAAGTTAATGAGGTAAAATATTTACTAATATCAGCACTAATTCCTAAAGCTTTCCCATAAACACCAATAATATCACCAGCCATTACTTCTGCAGCTACATATACGAAAATACATAATGCACCCAGAAAGAGATGCGGAAATTGAAAAATACTTTTATGTTTAACAACCTCCCCTTTCTCCTCTTCTACAACATCCTCTTCTACGTTAACTTCAGGCAAATCGGTAAATTTTATAACAAGAGCAAAAAGACTAAAAACAATAGCTAAAACAACATAAGGCATATTAACACGTCCTAAAACATCATTCAACAATTGCTCTTTAGCTATTCCTGTGGCAACTTCTATTTTTTTCTCTATTTCTGAAGCATTTTTTAGAAAAATAGTACCCATTATAAAAGGAACAATAATACCTGCAAATTTATTGCAAATACCAGCAATGCTAATTCTTTTTGCAGCACTTTCTATCGGGCCAATAATTGTTAAATATGGATTAGAGGCTGTTTGAAGTAATGATAATGCTGCTCCCTGTACAAAAATCCCTGTTAAAAATAAACCGAATGTTCTGGTTTGTGCTGCAGGAATAAATAATAGAGAACCAACGCCAAGAACAACTAAACCTAAAATAATACCGTTTTTAAACCCTATTTTCTTTAATATCCAAGATGATGGTAAAGAAAGAAAAAAGTAAGCCATATATGATGCAAAAGTTACTAGAAAAGCCTGAATATCGGACAAACCGAAAGACAATTTAAAAAAAGGAATTAAGGTTCCGTTCGCCCAAGTAACAAATCCGAAGATAAAAAATAGAGCGCAGATAATAACGAGCGGCTTCGGGCCTTTTGGTGAGTCCAAATTATTGACTTTCGACATAAAAACTGGTTTAGTTTAAGTTTACAAAGCCAAACTAAACAAATATTTCATGTTTTATATCATCAAACGTTTGCGCAATTTAACTTTATAAGTTTTTTATTCAAAAAAAGTAAATAATTACAGAATAATAAACATAATTAGCTAGTACTTCAGCTCTATCGACTTAAATTTAAAGCCGTATAAATACAATCAACACCCAAAAAAATTAAATACTATTAGTAATTAAGAATTTCTCATTCTTTTTAGCAAAGAACTTGACAACTCTTTTTACATTGGAAGCCGGAATTATTATTTTATTATTACTATCCGCAATATTTAAATTTTGTGGTAAATAAACATAACAATCGCCACTTATTTTTTTGTTAGTTACAACTGCTCTATTTATTGCCCCGTCTTTCCAACTCATATCTATTTCAAAACCACCTCTGGCACACACACCATTCAAACTACCATTTTGCCAATCTTTATCATCGGGTAATGCTGGCAAAAGCCTAATTACGTTATTCTTTCCGTGGCTCTGAATCAACATTTCTGCAATACCAGATGTTCCTCCAAAATTACCGTCAATTTGAAAGGGAGGATGTGCACAAAAAAGATTGGGATAAGTTCCGCCACCGTTTTGCATATTTATGCCCGTACCGTTTACAGGTTTTAAAAGTTCTTTAAACAACCTCAAAGCGTGATTTCCATCTGCAAGCCTTGCCCAGAAGTTAATTTTCCAAGCCTTACTCCAACCGGTTCCACCATCTCCTCTTTGGTTTAAAGTTTCTTTTGCGGCTTCAGAAAGTTTATGATTATCCCAGGGTGTTATTTCATCATAAGGATATAAACCAAATAAATGAGAAACATGGCGATGTTTAGGCTCAGCATCAACCCAATCCTCAAGCCACTCATTAATGTCGCCATTCTGCCCAATCTGGTTTGGTGCAAGCTTCGGGATAATATCAGTCAAAATTTTTCTAAGCTCTAAATCTGTTTCTAAAATTTTTGAAGCCTCAACTGTAGCATTAAATATCGAACGACATATCTGCATATCCATCGTAGGTCCCATGGCTGTTTGCCCTTTAAAACCATCATCGGTTATGTAGGTGTTTTCAGGAGAGTTTGAAGGAGAAATCACTAACCAATTATTTTTAGCCTCTTTTACTAATACAGATTTTAAGAATAAAGATGCACCTTTCAAAATCGGATAATATTTTATTAGGAAATTAATATCTTTTGTATATAGATAATGTTCCCAGATGTGTGTACTAAGCCATGCACCTCCAGTTAAAGTAGAGCCCCATTCTGCCCCCTCACCTGGCGAAGTGTACAACCACGGATTGCTAATAACATGAGCTACCCAGCCTTCGGCATTATAATAAGCTTTAGCCGTTTTCGCTCCATTCGGAACCAAATTATTGGTAAACTGAAATAATGGTTGGGTAAGAGCAGATAAATTAGTGACTTCAGCCGGCCAATAATTCATTTGCAAATTAATATTTAAGTGATAATCGCCATTCCATGGAGTTTGATATTCGGTGGCCCAAAGACCTTGTAAATTTGCAGGTAACAAACCCGGTCTCGAAGATGATATTAATAGATAGCGGCCAAAATTAAAATATAGCGCTGGTAAATTCGGATCACTTCTACCAGCATAATAGAGCGCCAAACGTTTACTGGTACTTAAATTTTCTATTTTATTTTCTGCATAAAAATTTAATCTACACCTATTAAAAAAAGATTGATATTCAAGTTTATGAGCATTAAAACACACAATTTCCGACTTTATAAATGCTTTATTTATCTTATCCTTACAAATAGCAACAATATCAGCAGAAGTTAAATCAGCACTTACCGGATTATAATTTGTCTCCGTGTTTAATATTAAATCACACTCTGTCGCATTTTCTACAATAAGTTGATTGCCTTCTATTTTTAATATTCCGCCTTTTAATTTAGGTTTAACAATTGTAATGAACTTCATGCCCATATCTTTGCCTGCAGGAAGTTGCCCTTTCATTAAGATCGAATTCCCACTTATAGAAATCACTGTGTGTTCTTTTCTGAAAAGTGAAATTTTAAAATTAAGGCTAGCATTCTTGCTTGCAAAAAACTTAATGCGGGTAACGTCATTCTTAAAATCAGTATAAACTTTTTCTGTGTAAGAAACACCAGTCTTAGTAAAGCTAGTTTCCACTACGGCTCTTTCCAAATCCAGTGTTCTGCTATATTTTGAAACCTTACTTAAGGTATCTTTCCATTGTATAAATAAATCACCTACAGTTTGATAGCATCCATAAAGTGCATTTGCGGCATTGCCATTATGCGAACCATCATCTTTCGAAACGAAATTTTTCTGTAAAAGTGATTGCGCCTCTTTATTCTTCCCTTCGAGCAGCAGGTTTTGAATAGGTTTTAAATATAAATGGGCATCTTGCCGATTTGCCTCTTGCACTCCTCCAGACCATAGGGTTATTTCATTTAGGGCTATCCTTTCTCTTTTTGTATTCCCATAAACCAGAGCACCTAAACGACCATTACCTAACGGCAAAGACTCTTCAAAGGATGAGGCAGGATGATTAAATTTTACATGTGTATCGGTTTTCTGAGCCCATAGTGTACTAATGGAATGTAGGCAAAGCAATGTAAAGAAATGCAGTTTACGCATAGAATATTGAATATTGGGAACATAAAATTATCATTTTCAATTAGAAAAGAGAAGCCCGCAAATTAATTAGCCTATAAATCAATATAGTAGCGCATTTTATCAACTTTTATTTGCAGGAAATACTCCGGAACCCTATATTTGCACCACTTTAAAGGAAACGATTAAATGTTTCAATTAAATTGATTCCGTAGCTCAGCTGGTAGAGCATTACACTTTTAATGTAGTGGTCCTGGGTTCGAATCCCAGCGGGATCACACCAAAGACTATCAAAATGTATAAAACCCTGCAATCGCACGATTAGCAGGGTTTTTGCTTTTAGGGAATTGCCAAAATTCGCATGTTTTCACAAAACTTTGGTGAGTGATTCGGTGAGTAAGGCAAAATGGTAAAAATTGACTCACCGAATGGTACATAATCAATTATTGTACAGGCTGTTATAAACTGTACATCTTGTATCTTTTTAGCAACAAAGCTATGTTTGTTTAACTAAAATCGTGAGATTATGAAAACCAATTTTAGCCTACTTTTCTACCTGAAAAGACAAAAGAATTATGTGAACGGAAATGTTCCGATCTACATGCGCATTACCGTTGAGGGAAACCGTGCAGAAATTGCCACCAATCGGGAGTGCGATCCAAAACGATGGAACGCCAAAGGTGGACGAGCAATCGGCTCCAAAGAAGAAGTCAAGATATTAAACACCCATCTAGACCAATTGCAGAACGCGGTATATTATGCACATCAATGTGTTTTCGATGCGGGATTACCGATTACAGCAGAGCTGATCAAATCCAGTTATCTAGGAACACTATCAAATTCTCATACACTTCTTGAAGCTGTGGCAGATCACAATGCCAAAATGGAACAGCTAGTCGGCAAAGATTATGTTCGTGGCACATTAAACCGTTATAAGGTTCTGGAAACACACCTCAAAGTTTTTATCGGATTAAAATATGGCGTGGCCGATATGGACATCAAAACCATAGATCAAGCTTTTCTCAACGGATTTGACCATTACCTTCGGTCGGATAAAAGCTGTGCGAACAACTACGTGGTAAAGAACATCAAGAACCTAGGAAAGATCCTTCGCATCTGCATGGAAAACGAATGGATAGACAAATCGCCATTTACAGCCTATAAGGGCAAGACTAAGAATGTCGACCGTTTTTACCTGAACAAAGAAGAATTAGCACATATCGCAGGAAAAGAGTTCCTATCGGACAGATTAAAACAGGTTAGGGACGTTTTCATCTTCTGCTGTTTTACTGGCTTGGCCTATGTGGATGTTTTTAAACTAAAACAGGAGAATATCAGAAAGGGAATTGATGGCGATCGTTGGATATTCACCAATAGACAGAAAACGAAAACAAGGTCTTCTGTTCCGTTATTGCCAACAGCAACCAAAATCATTGATAGATACGCGACTAACAAAATCTGTCTGAACAAGGGGTTACTCCTCCCCGTCCCAAGCAACCAAAAGATGAATGAGTACCTAAAAGAGATTGCCGACCTGTGTGGAATTGAAAAGAGATTGACCTCACATATTGCCCGCCATACCTTTGCCACTACCGTTACATTGTTGAACGGGGTGCCGATTGAAAGTGTTTCCAAAATGCTTGGACACACGAACATCAGGACTACCCAGCATTACGCGAAGATTTTGGATTTAAAAGTGAGCGAGGATATGGCATTGTTGAAAAAGAGATTAGCAATTATTTAATATTGGACATAAATTTAAGCCAGTCATCCACAAGAATATTGAGCTTATTATTTATAAAAAATCAAAGTATATGAGTGGAGAAACTAATGGGTTATTAGTCCCTGACGAGATTATAATGAACCAGATTTATTACATACGTGGGCATAAAGTAATGTTGGATGCAGACTTAGCTACACTTTATGAAGTTGAAACCAAGCAGCTTAAAAGACAGGTGAAAAGAAATATAGATCGTTTTCCAGAAGATTTTATGTTTGAGCTTACCTCAGAGGAATATATTGTTTCAAGGAGCCAAAATGGCACCTTGAAACAAGGAAGTAATATAAAATACGCTCCTATGGTCTTTACCGAACAAGGTGTTGCGATGCTATCTAGTGTATTGAATAGCAAAAGAGCGATAAAAGTAAACATCCAAATCATCCGCATATTTACTCGTATACGTCAGATGTTTGTGGATAACACTGAAATACGCTTGGAGATTGAAAAAATAAAGAACAAGTTGGATAATCATGACAAAAATATGGAAATCGTATTTCGTTATCTTGATGAGCTATTAGAAAAACAGGAACAACCTAATCCTCCAAGGAAACGGATTGGTTTTAAGACTGATGATTTTTAGAGGGTCAGGCATTCTATCTCTACGCTAGGGTCTATTTAATATTTTCGCTTTTCGACATCAGAAATGCTTTTCCTGGTTCCGTTACACTAACCCATGGCCATGTATCATTATAAAAATCGCCGATCGTCAAAATACGTTTAACAATTAAATCCCATAGAACTTGACGGACAATACATTCATCCTTTCTTTGTAAGGGAAAGTAAATAGCTTGATGGCCAATTGGATTAGGGTTTTCAACAAGACCATCTCTGACCGCCGTAGCGCCTACATTGTTGCAAAAATTCTTAAATTCAAACGACTGACCATGTTGTTTTATACAATTTATTACTAGTTCTGTGATTTCATTGTAAGAAAGCGAAAGTGATGGTATTTGGTTCATAATATGTATCTTACCTTATTAACTTATCACATCTTTATGTGATAATTGAATCGAAAATTAGTTATAAATTGCAATATGACCAAAAGTAGAAAAGTAAGATCTGATATTCAGGTTGGTAATTTGGAGAAAAAACTGGGGCTTGAACCTGGCGCGATCAGAAATCCTGATGGTTCCGATGCTCGAAGTAATAAGAAGCTTGCTACTTTGCGAAAAGAATATAGCCAAGCTAAAAGTGCGAAGATCAAAACAAATCCTTCCATATCTTCGAAATCCATTGCTAAAGCAGCAAAGGCAGTCAGCGCACTTTCTAATATAAGTGGTAAAATTGTTAAAAAGACCTCACCCACTAAAATAAAAGTTCCTTCGGCATCTACAACTAAAACCCCGAGAATTTCAACTAAGCCTGTCACCAAGAAAGGTGCTGATGTGAAGAAATCAACAGTGAAAAAAAGTCAAGGAAAGGCAAAGATTAAAAAAGCTACTTCTAAGAAATAATGAAGACAAAGGATTACGACCGCAACGTTTTTATTAATTGTGCATTTGATGGAACATTTCTAAATATTTTTAGAGCAATTGTTTATACTATCCATGATTGCGGCTTTATTGCAAGATGCGCCTTGGAAACTGGAAATGGCGAGGGAGTGAGAATTGACAAGATTGTTAAAATAATTCAGGATTGTCGTTATGGAATCCATGATTTATCTTGCGTAGAAATCACTGATGATAGCCCATTACCACGATATAATATGCCTTATGAGTTAGGTATATTTATGGGGTGCAAATATTATGGTGAATCACATCACAAGAAAAAAAACTTCTTGGTATTGGATAGCGAGCCACATCGCTACAAGAGAATGATTTCCGATCTAGCAGGATATGACTTTCCTGCGCACATGAATGATGTATTAATTACCGTAGGCTTAGTACGCGACTGGTTATCAGAAGCAGCCTCAAAAAAACTTCCTGGCACAATTTATTATATAGAACGATATCAAAGATTTATGGAAGTTCTTCCCTTACTATGTCAGAGTATGAAGGCAGATGTAAATACACTAGGTTTTAAAGATTACTATGCTCTAGTGTCGGTCTGGATACAGAACGAGAATTCAAAAATGCTAGATGAAGATTGATTCGTAATAATGTATTGTCCTCTGTCACTCTGGAAAAAGTCATCCATCGTCACCCCAGAACTTCTGCAATCTGTTTTAAATAAACAATCTAGAGAGTAATTGGAAAATTTTTTCAGCTATTTATTACCTGCGCTTGCTCAATTTCATTCAAAGATTTTCCATTTTCGTCTTTCCATACACTTCTACCATTCACGGAATAACCTAGTGTAACTGCAGCAGCAGCTGATGGACTTTCAAAAAGATAATTCTTTGCATAATAAAAATTACCCTGTGTATTGGGGACTATTACTCGATCTTGAATTAGTTTTTCTCTTAGTGTGCTATAGCCAAAAGGTTTTGTCTTGCCAGAAACTTGGGACTGTTCCAAGACAACCAACCCCTCATCCGTTTGAACTGCACTCGCAAATATTCCTTTTACCTTGAGCTCCAGTTTTAAGCCTCCAGACGAACTAATGACTACCGAACTATCTATAGTAGCTGTCAGCGGAACATCTATAATCTTGGTTTCGTTAATTTTAATTGGGTTTTCAAGAAATTTGTGGCCAAGTGTACCATTTAACAGCTTCACATTTAAGAGGAAATCTTCCATTGAATCTTGATCTGGTAACGGTAATGAACTAAGATTTGGAGAATTTGAATTTGCAACTTTGTAACGGTCAGCGTTTAGGGCAATGCTTATCAATCTACTTTCTAAGTATTTAACATGAGATTTAGTCAAGTTTTCATCTTTGCTTGAGAACAATATTACCTCACTCCAAAAATCCTTCTTGGTATCATGATTCTTTAATCTTTCCCAGACATTTTCCGCCTCGCCGATATAAACCTGACTTTGATTACTATCATCTTCTCCAATCAGAAAGTAAACCCCTGGTCGATTTATCTCCTTAATAAAGAATTTATTTAGGTCGGAAATTTTATTTCTTGGACATGAAAGAGCTTGTATCGTATGGTTTACTACTTCTCCCAATTTTATTCCAGAAACATTTCCTTCTTTTAGATAAATTCTGACCGATTTTCCTAGTGCCATTTAATTTGCTCAATTATTTTGATTGTTCGATTTTATCATAGTCGTCATTAAAAAATTCGCTTAAGCTCATGCTAAAACAATTCAAAATGTTGATCAATGTACCAATGGTGATATTGGTGTTGCCTGCCTCGTATTTACCATACTGAGAACGGTTCAGATTGTTCTCATAGGAAAACTTATCTGGACTTGTGAAGCCTTTGGACTTACGGAGGCTTTTAAGCCTCAAGCCAATTTTCTTTAATTCCTTTTCGCTTATTAGGATATTACTTTTTGCCATGAAATAAAGTAAAGCAAATACTCCATTTTAACACACTCCATAAAAAGAGTATTTTTATTTGGAGTATTAAAAATAACTGATTAACTTAGGGTATTGGATAATCGAAATATATTTGATTAGACAACGAAAAATATTAATAGTCTTGCGGTTGCATTTCTGAAGCCGTAGCGCAAGACAGCAGAATACCCAGCCTATTTATTAATATGCTATATTTGCGTATTCCTAAAATAGGTGCGGGACTGCTGTACACTCGTGTTACGTAAGGCTTCAGAAACTTTTATGCAACCACGAGATGCAGTTCCGCACCTATTTCTGCATCTCCAAGACTCATTTAACTGCTACTAACTAAATGAGATCAATATGGAATCAAAATTATCACCAGAAGCCAACCACACTGTCCATTTCAGGGAGTTTGTTCTACGGCTTGCCCAGAAGTTCGAACCGCTACAGGTCTTCAGCTTTTCGCAGAACACCTGCACGCAAAACACGCAAGGTTGCTTTAAAGAAAATCAAATCTCAATAAAATGTGATTATTGCCTATTGGTGATTACTGAGAGTGCAACCCGAATAGATTACGAAATGCAGGATTTCGCCAACGTCAATTATCTGAACGGCACAATTACCGTTATTTGCCACGGTAGGCAATCCGTTGCGGATGCATTACATCAAAACAGCCATTTTTTTATATCGGTGCTCACCAGTGGAAAACTGCTCTACAGTAAGGATGGCCTGTTGAATGGCGATCCAGTACCGCCGTTCATCCCTACTAAGAGTGCAATAAAGGCCCTTAAACATTACGACCACCGTATGCCTTTGGCCGATGGGTTTTTGATGTGCGCATCCGAATGTCTCCAAAAAGAACAGTTTGGCATATGTGCTTTTATGCTCCATCAGGCCGTTGAACAGGCCTGTATCTGTTTGGTCAGGGTTCACATTGCCTACCGTTCGGAGTTCCACAACCTGCACCGCCTGCTCCGTCTGTGCCTATGCTTTTCTGAACGCCCTTTTCAACTGTTCTTTCCACTCCCCAAGATGAAAGGCTATTCGATATGATGGCAAAAAGCTACTCTGGATCACGCTACAAAGATGATTTTTCGGTTTGTGGACGCGATGCGGAAAGTCTATATCAACGGGTAGCATCTTTTCTTATGTTGGCAAAAGAGATGTGCAACGAAAAAATAGAACTCCTCGATCAGGAAGCGGCACTTCATGCAGTCCTAAAAAACGCAGAAGCTGTACAAATTGTGACAACTGAACAAATTGAGAATTGAAACATGGAAAAGCATTTAAAGAAACCATCGAAAAATAGGATCATTCATCTTGATAATGATGAAATGGCAAATCCAATTAAAGTGGTAAACGATTTTTTTAGTGCCTCGTGGCTGCCAGAACAATTGAAGATGCTGAAGCAATGGCGCAACGATGCTGCTTTTGAAACCGAGGAAGCCAGAAACTACAGTCCAGCCAGCCTGCTCTTCGATCACAAACTGACCATAAAACTGTTAGAGGCTGCTTGGCTTTTAAAGGATAAAAAACTCGGCAGGATCAAGATCGATGTCGAAACGGAAGACAACATTGCCAAATGGTACATCAAAACGGAAAGGAAAAAACTCCGTGACTATCCTAAACACCTGACCGTTCTGGAGATCATAAAGCCATCATCGGTAATAAAGAAAATGTTCAGGATCCATAAACTGGACGGTTACAGAAGGATACTGAACATATGGCTCTATGATGCGCTGAGTACTGGCTTCATGGAAGAAAGCCTCTCCAAGTCCGAGGTCATTACCGTGTATGAACAACTGGTGAAACTTTTCGAGGCCATGTGGCTGATTAGTCAGTGCATTAAGACAAAGGATTAAATCTCATTTAATGGAATCTAAACCTTAGAATTTCAGCTCAGGCGCTAAGTAGGGTATGGCAATTTATATTGGTGAATTTTTATATCGTGTTCTGTGAACGCTATTGCAAGGAAGGTTGCTCAACTAGAATAGTTGATAATAGATATAAACGAGTATATTAGTTTAACCTAGAAGACTTTCCTAATTCACATAAACTTGTGTAGATTTATCGTATAAATAAATCAAATGGGAAAACCTTTTTATATTCTACTATTTTCTTTCCTGCCATTCATTTCATTTGGCCAAAATCTCTATCCGGAAAAATTTGAGAACTGTAAACTATCTAATTTCTGTCTTGATTGTGGGGATTTGAAGGCGCAACCTCCCCAAAGCTTTCTGAACGAGGTAACCAATAATCTTGGTGGCAACATGAAGTCTCTAAAAGGGATAATGGAAATTCAGATTTTGATAGACTCTGTTGGCAAACCGTGTCTTTTAAGTGCAAAAAACGAAACTAATGTTAGTTCGAAAGAGCTGAAACTACCTCACTCGATAAACAATACATCTAAATGGAAAGCTGCTATAGTAAATGAAAAACATACAAATACATCTGTTTCTGTAATACTAGTTTTTGAAAACGGAACTGTTACTGCCAAAAGGAGAACGTTTGACTTTTCAAATAGTTCAAATATGAAGGCCGTTGGCACGCCTGAAGTAGCAGGAACCGAAAGAAGCAAACTGTCTGAGACCTGGACTGTATTTACGCAAGATAACTCTGCCCTTCCTTGGGACATGAGCAGAGCGGTTGTTACTGACAAAAATAATTTGATTTGGATTGGAACGGACAATGGAATAGCTAAAGTGGAAAAGGGCAAATGGGAAGTATTCAATAATCAAAATTCAAATATCAAAGCTGTAGGACGTAATAAAAATCAAATGCCAGCAATACGCGACATTGCAGTTGACAACAATAACAACAAGTGGTTTATTGCAGGTTACGATGTTTACAAGTATGACAATAAAAGCTGGACAGTGTATGATTCAATTAATTCACCAATAAATTGGGCTAGGAAGATTTATGTGGACAAAAGCAATAACATCTGGTTCACTTCTTGGGAAGGTGTGGCGAAGTTTAATGGAAGCGCTTGGACTGTTTTTAACAAAAAGAATTCACAGCTTCCTTCGGACAAAACATTAGGTGTTTTTATGGACAGTAAAAATCGCGTATGGATCGGTACTTTTGAAGGAAATGTAATGATTGAAAACAAAAGGACAATCAGATTTTTAGACAAAAATTCGCCATTATCAAAAGCTTATATCTCCCAAATGTATGAGGATAAAGCAGGAAATCTGTGGTTTTCTCTTTATAACGAAAAAGGATCAGATGCAGGGATTTACATTTCAAAAACAGATGGAAGTTGGGAAAGGATTATGGGAGATAAGCCAAATTTTTTCAGTAAAAACAGTATCAATTATTTTCTTCTTGATGAAGACAAGGATATGCTATGGATCACGCAAAATAATGTCGGAATAATAAAATACGATTTAAAACGGAAGAGCTATGAAATTTACACGAATGAAAATTCAAACGTTCCAAGTGTAAATGTCGAGCAACTTACTAAAGATAAAGATGGTGCAATTTGGGCAGCAACCTATGCGGGAGTTGTAAAGCTAAATATACTGTAAGCTAGTCAAATCAACACCTTGGCAGAATTGCGGAAAATTCTTCCACCACCCTTGGAATTTTTGATCGAAAGTGAAAAACAGGCAACCGCCAAATTCTTTCCGTAGACACCAGAGCAAAAACAGCGCAGCTGCGTGGGTTGGGCGTTTTTGCAGGCCGCAAATGTGGGGGGCTAACCCTAAATCATCGCCCGAGGCCTTTGCCTTGCCGCATCTGCTTTTTACGCCTTTTCCGTTCTGCAAGCTCAACTGGATTTACGTCTGGTTCGATCGACTGCGCTGGTGTCATCAACACCTCGATAAAATCACCTATCGACCGCCCTGTATCTTTGACCATATCCGCAACCGTCGGGAAACGCCCATCTGCTATGTCCCTTGCCAGTGTATTAACACGCCCTGTATTTTGGTACCCCGCAGTCGCCAGTTCAAGGATATCCATCTGCTCTTTCTGAACCAGATTTCCGTTTTGCTGGATATTGGCATGGGCAAAAGTTTCCTTCAGACCCCTGTGGAATCCAAATAGCCTGTCGAATATTATTTCTCCAGAATGCTTGAAGGCTACACGGTTGAACTGTCCAAGCTTTTTGGAATGCGCCTCGTTCTTTCCCTTTGAATTGTTCATCGGACTCAGCTTGATCTTGTTTGTTGCATCCTTTCGACTGACAATGATCTGGATATGCATCTGGTTGCCCTCTTTTTTTTCTCCACGCTTTTTGGTGCCGTTCTTCACCTCTTTGTCATTATGGGTGTAATAGCGATGATTTTCAATCTTTCCGAACCACAGCAGGTCTTTTGCGGAACTGATACCCTCACGTTTAAAGTTCCTCGCATATTCGTCCATTACCTTTTCTGCATAGATTTTCAGTCTTTCTTTTATTTCCGATTTCCCATAGCTGTTTTCAAGATGTCTTAATTCCTTTTGGCTCGGACTTAAGTTGACAAGGAAGAACTTTGCATCTGTTTTGCAGAGTTTGGCAATGTTTTTATCGATGGCGTGTCTTACCTCATAAGGCTCTATATTATTGGCGATATGGTTGAACCAATATTCGGGCTCAAATTTATCATCGAGCCTGTTCTCCTTTTCTAGATATTTGACCAGTCCGCCACTACTCCCCTTGTTATCTGCCGTCGCGCTATCGGTAATATTGATATACATATCAGAGCAGGTCTATACGTTTGCGGGTCTGGTCGGCAAGATTGTCCTTTTCTTTTTGGCCTGTCATCATGTTGAAGCTGTCCCTTTCCCTGATGTAGCTGTTGAGTATCAGCATGAAGCTCATTTTCAACCGTTCCTCGGTCTTCAACTTCATATTGATGTTGCCCACCGCGTTATTCAGTTTCGATAATATCCCTGTCTGCCCATCTTGGTTGTCCAGTATTTTCCGATTATGCTTCGCCACCTGATCGTTGAAGAAATCCACTATCTTCTTCATTGCTTCCAGCATCCTAGCCGAATCACGTTTGATGGGAATGAGCAGTTCGGTCTCCTGTGTTTTGATAAAGCCGATGTATTCCTTTTGTCCTTTAAGAATGGTATTCTTCAACAGTTCATCGTTCAGGTCGGTAGGATCTTTTTTGCTCCGATAGAAATAATCCAGCATCTGGGAAAATACCAAACGCTTTGACCTGCCGAGCTTGAGGGCGATCTTTTCGAACTTAACATCGTCCTGCACCGAATATTTTACCGTTCTCAATGTTTCCTGCATATCCATATATCTTTATAACCAGTTATATCGCACCCTTAAGGGGGTTCCAATTTTTACTTCTATGCCACTTTAACAGTGGACGAGAACCCCTGGAGGGTTCTCGAAACCCCCACCGCGTAGCGTGAGGCAAGCAAAGTAGGGCTCTGCCCAACTTCCGCTTGCTCCATTTTTTTTTGAAAAATGGACTTTCAGCAATATGCCTATCCCTCACGGTTCTCTATCTCGGTTTAGCAATGTAATGTGACTGGCAAGGGTCGGATGGTACGACGGTTCGTATTCGACTAAGCCATTCGCTATCAGTTCGCCCATACATTTGTGGTAGGTCGCATAGGAACGGATGGCCGAATGTTTCATCAGTTCACGCCTAGAAACCCGAAATGGGTTTTGCCCAAATGCTTTGTCATGATACATCAGTATTGCGGAATATAGGCTAAGATGCGATTGACGGAAACTTCTGTTACCGCTGGCGAGTTTTAAGAAACTGGCCAATTTTTCTGCCGTTCCCATCACGAATTTCCAATTTCGCCCAACAATTGCACGATGTCCGCATGTGCATAATAGAATATCCCACCGATTTTTTCGTATGGAAGAATGCCTTTGATGCGCAGGTTCTGCAATGTACCAGATGAAATTTTCAGCAGGTTTCTTACTTCTGAGCTCCGAAGAAATTGTTTATTGGTTACCGTTTCATCTTTTCTGATGGCCTGTTTGATTTCTTCTATAAGTTCTGACTTCAGATTTAGAAGTTCTTCTTTGGTTAGGATCTCAATCTGCATATTTACCTCCGTTTTTAAGTTTACGGAAGCAAAATTGTAGGGAAATTTGGAGGTAACAATGACCATAAGTTTGGTATGGTCATATACAACAGTTGAACTGCCTGCTATTTTTCGTTCGGGCTGACAGGCACTATTCTAAAAAGTTTATGTTCAGCTTTAATTTCAGTTCCCTTTGAGGTTACATCTCCATTTTTGCCAACATAATAATTGCGTAGCGTTTCAACTGATAAATCATCGCCACCATCAGAAAAGTATTTGCCGATAAGCCTTGGATAAACAATCTTGTGATCACTCAGAATCAATTTTCTACCTGATGGCAGTTCAAGCTTCTCGATTTGCTTTAGCAGGTCTATAAAAGTTGGAACGTAACCTTCCTCAATCCTAATCTTCTGGCTCACTTCGAAAACCTTAAGCTCATCAAGGCGAGTTTGGAGTTCTTCGATGATTTCCTTTTGCTTTTGAATTATATTTTCCTTTTCTTCAATTACCAAATAAGATGGTCTAGCATCCCATATATCAATGCTTTTAAGATATTTTTCGAACTGTTGTAACCTTTTCAAGCTCTCCTTATGAATACCATGATTGTTTGAAAAAGGATTTTGTATTTCGAAATGCTTAATCCTTATTTGAACAATCTGCCAAACATGACGGAAAAATTCTTCTTTATTAACGAGATTGTTTTCCAGAGCATAATTAAGGTGGTAATTATAATAATCTGCAAATTCTTTTTCTTCTATTCTGTATATCTTTAGCAGAAAGTGGTTGTCGTCATGACTGTGCCATAAGCCTATAAAAGTCCCTAAATCATATGGATGTGGCTGAAATGAAAAGCGTTTGCGGGGTTTGAAGTAGCTATGGTTCATGTTTAGCATTCTTTAATAAATCAAAGTAGGAATTAAAGCAAAAAAAACGACGGTTTCTCTAAATTTAGAACAATTTAGCAATGCTTACTTTGATGAAATCTTTTATCAAAATATCTATTTGTTAATGTTATGAAATATCGATCACGTTCATTTCGCCAAACCACTCTTTCGCTTTATCTATTACTTGTGCTTCAGGATTATGATAGAATACCGCTAAATTTTCTTTAGCCCTTGTACAACAAACATAAAATATCTTTTGGGTTCTATCTAACACAGTTGATGAACCCGTTTCCAAGAATAGGTTTCCGAAATTGTAATTGTTCCAACCTCCATTATCAAGAATAACTAATACATTATCAAATTCCGCCCCCTTAGTTTTATGCTGGGTTGAAAATGGTGTTTTACCCTCCAAATATTCATACAATTTTTGAAATTCACTAAATTTCACATTCTTTACTCGATTATAGAGATACTCTTTTTCTTCTTTAAAATCAATAAGTTTATCATCAATTAGAGAAATGCCTTTTTCGTCGGCATCTATAATTACCTCATCTATTGTTTTATCGCCAACATGTATAAGATTATCAATATTTTCTTTTAAAGTCCTCTTATTCGCAATACTCGTGATTTTATATCGATAGTCTGTAGCTCTTAGAAACTCATTATATCTTTTATTTGTATACAAAGAAATATTTGTTTGAATTTTAAAAAGATGCTTTATAAGATTATCTCTTTTTGAACCCTTTTTATTGTCATCTTTTTCATCTTTCTTTTTGTCATCAAGTAATTGGTCTTTATCTACATATATTTTAGAAAACTCAGAATAGTTTAAAGATTTTGAATATTCATACAATTCCGCGTTAATATCAATAAAAGCTTGCATTGTGTTAGTAGCACTAACAGCACTTAACTCTCGATCGATTTTACCTGCTTGCAATATTTGAATTACTTCACCAAATGTGTTTTCTGAAAAATCATTAGTAATAGAATTTTCTTTTATAAACTTTTTAATTCTATCTCTAAAGCTTATAATATGGTCTTTATCATAAATGTCCATTAATGTTCTAAACCCTGCTTTACCTGCTATTAAATTATGAGTGAGGTTTAATTCCTTAGTCTCTTTCGAATTATCAAAATCCCAATCATAATTTTCTTTTAAGTATCTTTCTACGTTACTAATACTTCCATCATTAGAATGCAGAAACAGCACATTTCCTTGCTTCACAATACCTTCAAGCATATTAGGTGCATTTGGGTCGTTAGATGGTTCTTGTATAATACCATCTTTACGCAGTTTATTGGCTAAATTAATTACGAGTTGAGGGTTTCTTCGGTTCTGTTTCTTTGGAATTTCATTTACAGTATCAGCTTCATCTCCTTTGTACTCATCTAAGTTTCCAATCCCAGTTTCGTAAATTGATTGCATAGCATCGCCAAAAAAGCCCATAACATTTTTCCTTTCGCTTTTCTTGAAATGAGTTAGAAATATATCTACGACCTCTTTACTTGTATCTTGGTACTCGTCAATAAAAATGAACTTGTATTTATCCTTTACAATACTGCTAAGTTTGGGGTATTTCTCAAAAAGATAGTTGGCAACAATAAGCAATTCGTCGTGAGAAATTATTCCTTCACGTAACCTCACAAATTCTTTATACTGTATGCCTTCTGGTAATATGTCAAAGAAGCTATAAGGAATTGTGTTTATATCATCAATTGAAATTTTGCTGATTTCTTCATTATTTGCTAATGAAATAATTGTTTCTTTAAGCTCTTTCTGAAAGTGCTTTATATTATCCCATAAGAAGTCGTGAATTGTAGATACATTTAGGTTCTTATGATTTACTCTTTCTTCAATTTCTTTTACTGCCGAATTAGTGTATGTCATACAGGCGACTTTTGATGTTGGATTTTCAGCCAGCACTTGACGAATTACACTAACTAGCGAATATGTTTTACCACTTCCTGCACCACCACTTAAAAGGAAGTTTCTCCCTTCATCAATTGATTGGAAGATTTCTTGAACTTCGGATTCTAAACTTAATCTTCCTTCAACCATAATAAACCATTTTTGATGTATGCTGGAATATTCCAATTACTAAATTCCTTGTCACTATGATATAAAATATCTAATGCGAAATGAGTTTTCTTTTTTATGCACGAACTTGCTAATACATAAGCATTACTTACACCATCATCAAATAATTTTCTATTTTGTAATCCTTGAAATTCGTCTTTTTTAGCTTTTACAAATTCGTGATTAATATGGATAAATGCATCCTCAAAACTCCTTGCATGATAGGTCTCTTCTTCCTGCTGAAAGCATATACAAACTGCAGAGCCTCCCACAATAATAGTTCTGTTGCCCATAGATAATGCTTTCAAGTCATTCCAAGAGACTTCGTTTAAAAAATGATTGATTGCTGAATTACTCGTTTTTTTTCCTTCATCTACAGGACAGGCATTCCCATCATCATCCACAGCATCAATATCAGTTAGGATGAGAGATTTAACGCCCAAAAACTCCATAAACTTTTCGAAGATCTGAGAATAAGCTCCAACTTCTATTATAGATATATTTTTTGATAGCAAAGGAAGAAAAGTATCTTCTTCATTTTCAGCTTTTAAACGAATTATTTCTTCTAAATCAACTTTCCTCATAAAGGTTGGTATCAATATTCTTTCTGTATCTCCCTCAATAAGCACCGCTTTATCGGCAAAAAATATTTCAGCTCTACTAATGGTTAGATATTGCTTTAGAAATTGATATTGCTTAGGATCCGTATCATATTGCTTTTTTAAATCTGAAAGGTTTTTTGCAACAACGTTATTTTTATTTTCCGTTTTTAAATATTTGATATCATCAAAATCACTATCAGCTACAATGTGGGATGAATGTGTTGTAATTATATATTGAAGTGGTCGATTTATCCCATCCCCTTTTTTTATGCCTTCCGCAAGTAATTTCTTTATGTTTTTTATAAAAATATACTGCATTTGTGGATGAGTGTGTGCCTCTGGTTCTTCTATAATGAGTAAGTTTATATCCGCAGGCTTTTTATCTTTATCTCGTTTGAAATCTTGTACAAGAATTTCAATTTCAAAAATCATACTTATTAGGTTCATATACCCTAAGCCATTGTAATGTTCTGGTAGCTTATGGTCATCGTGCGTATATACTACCGTTGTATTACCTTCAAGTAATTCTCTATGTTGTAATGTTGAAATGATTGCTATATCTGTATCATTCAGTTTTATCCCACCAAAATCTTGTACTTTCTTAATTACATCACTGAATAGGTCTCTATATATATTGCTTAATGTACTATCGGTTTCTGAAAGTTGGTCTTTAAAATTTTCGGTAGCTAAATTTTTTTCGGCATTATCTTCTTGTTTTTTGTAAAGGCTGGATGTGTGTTTAGATAATGTATTTTCCTTTTCTTTATTAGTAACATCTCGTCTTGCACTAATATATTTGAAGCCTATAATATCTTTAATGCTAATTCCCTCATTTTCAAGGTCAATATAATTGGCATCATTGGCTTTTTCGTTAGCCATATCATATTCAATCGACAATTTATGAGTAGAGAAATAATTACCTAATTCTTTCTTCAAAAATTCATTTAAATCATCAGGCTTACTTTTCTTTTTTTCATCAACCTTAATTTTCTCTTTTGCTCTAAATATTGAAAAGTCAGCTCCCAATTGTAGAAAATCAGTATAGCCTAATGTGTATTCAAAACCTAACACAATTTTATTGTTATTAGGGTCTAAATCCATCAATACTCTGCTGACGTTCGATAAATCATCTTTTTCGTTGTATTCAATAAAAATTTTTAACTTGATGCCTATAGGGTCAAAATGTTCTTGAACAACCTCTGACTTAATAAGGCTTTCTAGTTCGTTTCTAAAATCTATATTCAAATCATCATAAGAGAATTTACTTTTCTCGTTTAAAAATTTATCTAGAACAGAAAGAATTGATGTTTTTCCAGTATTATTTTTCCCAATGACAAGTGAAAGTTCTTCCTCTAAATCAATAGAGAAATCCTTTAACAGTCTAAAATTGGTAATTGCGAGTTGCGTTATTTTCATACTAATTTAGATTTAAACTGGTCTTATTGGATTTATTAGATACATTTATGAGCGTTAAGGTCTACTTTATTAAAGGATTATATTGTCAATTTAGCTGTTTTCAACAATAAGTATTTCATCATCAGTTAAATCGTAAAGCTTATAAACCAGAGCATCGATTACTTTTTCTTCCTTTTCAATTTTAAGTTTTAAATTATTCGCTTTAGTTTTATTCTCAGAAAATAAATCTATCCATTCAAATTCTTCTTTTTTAGTAAATGGTAACGTGGAGAATGTTTTGGATGCTTTGTTTAACTCTGCAATGAAATCGGCAAAAGATAATTCATTCCAGTTTCTAATTTTTAATACATCTAAATTTGGAAAGTAGCCTTTCACGTATTCGTAAAATTTATCGATTATCGAATTTAAGCTTACTGAGTATTCAATTAAATTCCTACAATAATTAATTATGTTATCATAGTTTCCTAATGCTCCTATAGCTTCAAAACTGGGGATATAAAGAGGCAAATCTGCTATTTTAGACGTGCTTAATTGATTAAACTGACCGTTTTGAATATGAAACTGTATGAGCCTGCTATTTAAGATAGCATTTACATACATCGTAAATTCTTTAATTTTATCATTGTCGCTCTTTAATGTTTTTTTCTTGAATTCTTCTTTTAGATAAATGAAATTTTGCCCCCCAGCTCCACCCCCTGACGAATATAATGGCAGATCTGAAAAAGTAAAAACATTCATGTTCTTAGTATTTACAACAATTTTAGAATTATCAAAAGGTACATTTACACGTTCATATAAAGGCAAATACCATTTCTTTTGCCTCATTATTTTTTGAACTGCTCCGGCCGAACTATAATTTAATTTAATCTCATCGATAGAAAAGTTCTCAAATTCGTTTAGAGTAATTATTTTATTTTCATTAGTAGTTGACCTATTCAATAAAACTTTATCAAATTGCAATAAATATTTCTTTATATTTTCAGTTAAGTAATTATTTCCAACATACAAAACAAATGTTGAGGTACAAGCCACAAACCATTTTTGCAAATGCTCAGGTTTGTAGTAGGGTTTAATAAATGATTTATCTAAATCATCTAATGCTATCCATTCATCATTTATTTTAAGTGAAAAATTATTGTTATCAATAACTAAATCTCTCCCTAAAGTCAAAATAAAAATTCCCCTACCAACAAATTTTTCTTCTATTAAAAATGATGCAACATGTTTATTTGTAATTTTATCAGCACCAGTTACTAAGCCTTGAGCAATATCAAAGACACCACCTAAAGGGATTACGTTGTCGGAAAAATTTATTTCAAAAGTGTTGAAGCTCCAAGGTTTATAGTCATCAGAAATTAATTTATTAACGCTCCTAGTTGAATACAATTTGTCAAAAAGATTATTTTCAATGTAATTATTCTGGTTTAAATTTTTAAATCTAAAACTGTAATCAAATTGTTTTTGTTTCTGTTGAGTTAAAATCAAACTTGTAGTCCCTGCATCTTCAAATACTTTCAAATTGTTAAAATCAACAATTTCGATTATTTTAGAATTTTCTATAATGTCTTGACGAACTTTATTTGACCAATCAGCATTTGTAAATTCTCTAGGTATTATTAGACTTTGAAAACCATTTTCTTTTAAAAGGTCTATCCCATGTTTAATGAAAAAATAATAGGTATTTGAACGTCTTCTATAAAATTCGTTCCACTTTGGCACTTTTTTCAAATTTTCAAAAATTTCAGAGTGTCCCTTTTCTCCTACATACGGTGGATTTCCAATTATAATATCAAAACCACCATTTTCAAATATTTTGGCAAAGGATACATGCCAATCAAATGCTTTTTCTCCCGCAATTTTGACATCATCTATTAATGAATTTCCGCATTTAATATTATTGTTTAAATCATTCAGTTTACGATTAGGTCGGGCGGTACGTAACCATAAAGATAGTTTGGCAATTTCAACACTTTCCTCATTTAAATCGACACCGAACAAATTATTTTCTAATATGCTTTTTTCAACATCGCTTAGTACCAAAGCCTCTCCTAAAAGTTTAGCTTGAAGTTCGTCGATGTATTGATGTTCTTTAATTAAAAAATCTAAGGCTTGGTTTAGAAAAGCACCACTACCACAGGCGGGGTCACAAATTGTAATTTGCAATAGCCATTTACGGTAGGTAGTTAATTTCTCTACTAATGGTCTTTTTGTTTTTATGTTTCTCTTTTTGTCGGTAAAGTAATCCTCTTCAACTATTTTATATTCCTCTTTTTTATTAGCACATAGTTTACCGACTGTGTTATCTACAATGTATTTTGTGATGTATTTTGGTGTATAAAAAACACCGTCTTTTTTTCGTTTAGTATTAGCCTTATCAATAGCCCCACCATCTAATTGAGCTTTTACTTCATCTAGCTCATTTAATGAATTTTCAAAAATGTGTCCGAGTATATTAACATCTACTTCACTTACAAAATCATACTCAGAAAGTTTTAAAGTATGCTTATAAAGTAGTTCATCATCTATTATTATATTATCTAAGATTTCATCAGGTTTAAACAATCCACCATTATAAGCAAACACATCATGTTGTTTTCCTTTGAAACCAGTATTTAGATAGCCAAAATATTTTTTAAAACGTGCATATAATGGCACATATTCATCTAATTCTTTCAATTTTTCCCATTGCTTCAAAATTAAGCGAACTGAGTTTGGCGGTAGAAGTTGGCGGTCTTCAGCAAAAAATAGGAACAAAAATCTATCTAATAATTTTTGTGACTTTTGGAATAATTCTAAAGCATCGTAATTCGAGTTTTGTCTTACCAAATTTTGATGCAATTCCCTTTTAAACTGAGAATAATCCCTATATAAATCTTTTGTAATATCTTTTTCTTTACTTATCGATTGTTCCTTTAACTTCTGTGGAATATCATTAGCTATATTATCATAAGCTAAACACAGATAAAGTAATTCAAATTCCTTTTCTGTAAGTTGAAATAAATTAAACTCTAGAAATTCTGTTGCATTGTCGATGTAAAACCTTAACTTTTCGAAGTTCGAAGTTATTACATATACGCAGTCTGGTTGATTGTTTTTATACCCGAATGCTTGTACCTCTATCTTACCTAAATCAGTTGTATTTGTTCCTTTTAATTCAATTACTGCTTTAACTTTGGTATCCACAAGAATAGCTCCATCAGCTTTTTTGCTGTCCTTAACATTTTTGTATTCGGTCATTAACGTAAAGTTTGGTGTGGGATTTTTAACATACCCTAAAACATTCACGAACAAATCTATTAAAAACTCTCCTTGATATTGCTCTTCTTTACTGCTACGAATATTATCTTGAATTAGTTTATTGTGAAAGTGGTTCTTAAATATGTTCCATTGCAAAACCAGTTTAGGTTTATCTTGACTTTGTAGTTGTTTGGTAATTACTGATTTTTGAAATAATGACATAAAAAGCGTTGCTCAGGAATATTTAGTTTTAATGTTTCCTAAAATAGAAAGATTAATATAAATACAATAAGAATAATGATATTTACTTTAATGTTACTTATGCTAAGTAACACTCGATTTTTTTAAAAACCCCACCTTTTAATGTCCCAATACCTTGCACATCTATTACTTTGCTTTCGTTCAGACTTTTGGTGAAAATAGAATTAGATAGATCAGCACCATCTTTATGAATGTACAATTTTATTCTAAAAAACTCCTCTGTATCATTTGGATATAATCTTGCTCGCCCATTTCCAGTTTCAGTATTTATATCATATACTAAAATCCTATAAGGTTTAGGATATTCATCAGATGTAATATTTTCAACATACAGTATTTCCTCCGAGCGGATTATTTTAAATTCTACAGCCTCTTTATAATCTTCAAGGAGATATCCCGTAGATATTAATTCACCATTATTATCCTTTTGACCAATTAAAATTGAATCAAAACTATTGTTGTTTTTTAAATATTCGGTGACTTCTGAGAGTCTTTCTGCTGAACTACTTATATTTTCAATTAGAATATCAGATGTTGTTGAAATTGGAAGTAAGTTAGAACTTGAAAATATCTCCTCAAAACTACCTTTAAGCTTTAAAAAATTCTTTGAATTTTCAGGATTAGTATCTAAAAAATCATCGTTTTCCTCTGGAAGCGCATAAGATATGTAATTCAGATAGTTTTGTATGAAATCTGTAACTTTGTCCTTGTCAATAGGGAACATACTCATTTGTTGTTCTTCTTCGAACTCTATATCAAAATTAAGCCGATAACTAGCGGCTTGCGAGGGTTGTGAGTATATGGTTGGATTGAGATGAAAAATATTTAAAGTTTCTAAACTATTATCAAGGTAATTATATATTCGTTCGTTCACGTTATTAACATCATTAACCTTAGCTTTATGAAGGTCTGCTAATTTACCTTTCAAACTAAAAGAGAAATTTAACTTGCCGTTCGCTTTTTTTTGCTGAGGAATGAAAGCTGTTGTATGAGGTAAATAATCTATTGGTATCATTTCCAAGGGAACATGATATGTATTTATGATAACCTCATTTATATCTTTATCGAGAACAAATATCGATTTATTACTAAGAATTAAATCTCTATAGGATATTTTACCATTATTAAAGTCTATAAATTGTTTATCATCAATTATGACTGCAAAATATCTGAACAAATCAGTTTCCTCATCTTCATATGAAAACGAACCAATAAGTTTGTTTCCATATTTGTTCGTTCCAGAAAAAAGTATCGGGAATTCATCATAATGCAGAATTTTATAATTGTCAGCTACAACTGGCAATAACGTTTCCATTCTATATTTAAAATCTAATTCAAACATCATTATATAGATAAAGAAATCATTTCAATTAGTTCCAGATTCTCAATTGTAAACGAATCCTCCTTATAGAAATCATGATGAAACTCATTATACTCAATTTGATTTGGTGTATGCTTGATTAAACCACTGTTAGGTTTAAAGTTTATAACGCTAAGATTTTTTTTAGATTGCGGACTTATGGCTACTGTAGTCAAATATTTTTTCATAAGTAATTCAGAACTTTCCGAATTCCATATTTCGAAAGATAATCCATGCAGTCCGCAAATTTCCTCGCAATTATTTGCATTTTCTGCTATTTTACCTCTTTCTATATGACTTTTAAAATCACGTTCTTTTAAACTTGGAGATTTGGAAACTTTTCTAACGAACTTATCAGTATTGTTTTCATCACTTCCTGTAAAACAATCACATGTGTGATTATCTTTAATTTTAGTAAACTGCATAGTAAGGGCGCATTGATTGTAGTCTGCTATTTAATAAATATTTAGGAAATTAAAGAACAATAAGAATTTTATTTTCTAGGAAGCGGTACTTTCATTAGAGCATCAAGTAATTTATCGAAATGTTTGCTCTATTTTTCTTCCTCAATAATCCTTGTTAATGTAAATAAATACGTATATTTATCTTATAGCAATTGCAATTAAAAAATACAGACAAAAAGGTGAGCGATTCGGTGAGTCGCTTTTCAAAAACCTTCCAGATAGCCTTTAAACGCTGAAAATTGGACGAAGTTCACGTCCCAGCGGGATCACAGAAATTCAAAAACCATCTTTATTTAATTTAAAGATGGTTTTCTGTTTTTGCGGTATTTTGCTATCGTCCATATAATTCAATGAATGCAGTTTTTGTGTTCGATAACCATAAGGGCAACCTTATGGGATATTTAATAAATTGAAAAATCACATAGTATGTTAATATCAACTGAAATAATATATCTGGTCCGCAAACCAATTTGAGCTTTATTTTTTCTGTTTAACGATATACAATCCCGCATTTTTTATAATTGGGTCTACGCCATCTTCACTTTCGTCAGCAAAGCCTCCTAAATCAAGAGCATAATGTAAAAATGCAATTTTTGATTTTGATTTTAAATGATTTGGTAGTTCGTATAGATATAAATCATCTTTAGATTTTGAATCTGAAAAATATTTAACTGCTTTCTCTTTGAAAAATATATTTTCGTTACGGTATGAAAGTTTAAAATAGGCATTATTGATAAAAGATGGAGCTATCCAATCCGGTAAATCTAAATAACCACCAGTAAAATAGTATTTCTCTTTTTTATAAGCAATTAGTTTTACTTCATCAGTTGTTTGATAGTCTAACTTTTGCTCTTTTAAAATTTGCGTATAGTACATTTTTAAATAATCATCATCAATTTTCTCCCCTACCTGCTTTGTAGAATAAATGCCTCTTTTTTGATCCTTTAATACCATTAGTCTTTTATTTGCAAATTTTGCCGGGAAATCCTTAAAATCTATTTGTCCAATAGTATCAGCCTCCATCTCGTTACTGCCTGTATGCGAAAACCTTGTTTCATTTTTCTGCGCAAATAATAAAACCCACTTGTCATTTATTCTAAAATACATTGGTTCGGTTTCTTTATGACTTTCAATGTTTCTATCAGAATCATACATGACCAAATCTGCTGTTTGATAATATTTTTCAAATATATTTTTAAAATCTTGGTCAGTAATTTCATTTTTAGCATTTAATACCTCAGAGAATTTATGGTAAATGAGTTTATTGCCAGAAAAGTCATAGACACCATGTTCTGCAAATACAAAAGGAGTGAAATTAGCAAAGAAAAAAACAGAAGTATACTTCTCATGAGCCAAATCATCAGCAAACATCAAATTTCCTAAATGGTCATATTTAGCTAGTCCTTGCTTATTACTAACATAAAATTCGTTCTTAAGACTATCATATAATACTGGGAAATCTCCAAACAGGGGAACTATTTCATAGTGCTTTGATTGAGGTTTAGCCATCAAACTTAAAGTGTCATTTAGTGATTTTTGTCTAAATATATCTGCAGTGGTTAAATTTAAAGTTGTGCACTTATCCATAAATAATAAAATAGCTATTACGGTAATAATCATGGCAACTAATAGTTTTTTCATTCCTTTATATGGCATAGGTAGTTCTTTCATAAGTAGGGGTCAATTATATATCCAGTATTTCTAAATTCAATATCTTGTTCAACTGATAATTCGTAAATCTATTATGATTTTGTGAAATGGCAGTATTTTTGAACAATATCAGAATCTAAAGTGAATCAAAATGGCAAAACCAATTGCATTGCTTATAATTATGCTGTCAGTATTATCAGTTTCTGCACAAGAAAACATCAAAAATGACACGTTAAAATTAGACTTAGATTTTGACAATAAAATCGACACGGTAGTTTTTGATCGCACAAAAGTTATCATTATCTGTAAATTATCCACTCAAAATTTTAAAAACATACAAAGTAAAGAGCTAGCCTTCGAAGAACCTCAATCAAATATTCGAGAGACTGGAAATGGCTTTACTTATAGCGTACCATGGATGCGAGCAGGATATCACATGGATTTTGCCTACAATAAAACCGCTAAAAAAGTTCAGTTGGTGGCAATGGATCGTTATGAATTTGGCCCTGCTAATAATGATGGTAGTGGAGAATCTAATATCAATTTAATTACCAACGAATACCTAGGAGACTGGAATTACTACGATTTAAAGCGTGAGGAACTTATTAAAATTCCTACGATAAAAAGAAAGATGATTTTTCCAAAAACATATCTGGATAACTTTGACGATAAAATTGCTTACGAATATGCTGAGAAATGTGCAACTATATTTAATGCAGAAAAAACTAGGTTAATTAACAGTAGTACGAAAAAAAAACACAATTATGTTTGGAGCAATTATTATCCTTTTACCAATAAAAATTTCATTGTCTCCATAAAAAAAACTGAAGAAATTGCAGAGAGTGAAATCTACTATTTGGAAAAAAAAGGTAGCTCTACAAAGCTCATCTCGAAAGAAAAGATAATCATTAACCAGCCCAAAAGCAGTGTAGCTTATCAGGATTTTAATGGTGATGGCATAAAAGATTTCCTGGTTTTTTCAACAACGGGTGCTCGTGGAAACAACGAATTTTATTATTTGTATTTAGTTAACCCTAAAATGAATTCACTAACCAAGATTAATGATTTTGAAAAAATCGTTAACCCGATGTATAACGAAAAATATAAGGTAATTATAGCCTACGGTTATTCAGGAACTAACAATTATAGCATCTACAAAATTTTAACAAATAACAAAGCAGTTCAAATAGGGCAAAGTTTTGAAGATGATTTTGATGGGGATTCATTGAAATTAAATCAAAAAATAGAAGCGATTTTAAAGAAAACATCTCTGAAATAAAAAATAAAACCATATTTGGAAGGCTTGAATAGCATCAAGTATATTGATCAACTTACAGCATTTAAAAATAACAATGATGCGAAAAAAATACACCTTGAAAAAAACTAAAATGAGAATAACCAGCTTAATCATCACTTTAACAACTATGAGTTTATCCTCCTGCTTTCAGCCTGATTCCGCAAATGGACAGAAATTAACAAATGCTCTCATCAAATCAGAGAAAATCATATATTACAACATCGGTATATTGAAAAATGAAAGAAGTTATGGTTTTGGAAGAGATGTATTTAACGAGTATGATCGTAACGGTAATATGCTCAAGGAATCAATCATTTTAGTGGAAGAAGATAATAAAAAAGAAACCATCAATTTATCCAGTGTATCTAATTACAAAGATGGAAAGCTTAGCAAAGTTGTAAATTTTAGTGTGATAAAAGGGGGTGTTAAAAAAGAAGAACTCATTTTTAGCTATCAAAAAGATGGTAGGCTTGAAAAAGAGGAATGTAAAGCATTTGAAGATGGTAAGGAAGTGTTGAACAAAAAATGTAATTACACAACTTACACTTATGCAAAGAATGAAACTGCAAATATTTTCGTTTTTGATGAACCTACTAAAACATTTAAACTTTTTTCCCGCACCATAAAGGAATTTGACAATCGTAAAAATTTAATTAAATCCACAGATTACGATGAAAAAAATGAGCCTTACCTTTTTGAAATAAAAACTTACAATGTCAAAAATCTATTGGTAACAGATAAAAGGAAATCTGAATTTATGGATTTGTATGTTACTTATCTCTACAATGAAAATGGAGATGTTATTAAATCAACAAGTAAAACTGCTGAAGTTAATTATTCCTACAAATACGATGATTATGGTAACTGGATTGAGAAAACAGAGAAGACAACAATGAAAGATGGAGAGATTGATAACAATTACCTAATCAAAAGAACTATTGAATATTATAGCCTATAACCAGCATATTAGGTGCTTTGGTATTGGAAAGATTTAAAATTAAGGTTACTGAAAATAGCTCCTGCTTGTATAAATAAAATGGTAAAAATGAAGCTCAAACACTGCTGTTCAATAATATTTTTTACTGTATGCCTCGTAAATGCAAATGCTCAAAATGCTGATAAAACCAGTGTTGGCTATTTAGGTAATTATGAAAATTTACCAAAAATTAAGTTTGTGCAAAGCAACGAAGCGGAATACAATCAGTACAAAACAGTTAGTGAACCAATTACCCTTAAAATTAAGGAAAACAAATTCAATTTCACGCTCCCAACAAAAGCCAAAAAAGTTAAGTTTAAGAAAACCAATCAGGAACAAAATGATTTTGAGGGTTACGATTACTTAGGATATTATCCAAAGCTAAAAATGTTTGCTGTTACAGAAAATTCTAGTTCAGAAAATTTAACATTTTCCTCTTTTGGTTTGGTAGATAGCTTAACTGGACATTATTATAGCGTCATTTCTATTGGAGATGGTGCCATAGAACCGCCCATCCCCTCTTTAAACAGTAAATATTTAGTTTATTATTACAACTTGGCTTATAAAGCGAACAGTTGTTTTATAGGTTTGTTGAAAGTAAACATTGATGATAAACCTGTGGATCACTTTAAAGAAACAATGAGTTTTGAGACTGATCGTTTAGCTGTTGAAGATATTAAATGGATAGATGATAAAAATTTTATTGTAAAAACTTATATTAAAGAAATGAAGAACGATAGTATGGTAAAAATATTCAGCTACTTTAAATCTACTATCGAATGAAAAACCTCATTTTATTATTGTTGATATCCGTCAATCTATGTGCTCAAAATAAAATGAATGCTTTTGATCATTTGGTTACAGAAATAAGTGGTAATTTAAACAAAGATGGTTATAAGGATATCTGGTTAGGGTAACACAAGATACCGTTTCAGACACCCGTCCCTACCGTCTACAGGTATTTTTTTTGCGACCAAATGGCAAACAGGAATTAGTTGTCACCACAGATCAAATGATTGGAGCTGAATATCCGAATGGCAAAAACGGATTGCGTTCGGAGGCTAGTTTTGATACCATCACCATTAAAAATAAGGTAATCGCCATTCGCATTCAATTAACAAGAGGAATGTTTATCCATAAATTTAGGTATCAAAATGGCAACTTTGAATTAATCGGTTTTACCAGCGTAAATTCTGACGGTTTAGGAACTATGTCTGAAGATGATTTTAACCTATCTACCGGCATCAAATATGTTAAGGCTGAACATTACGCTACCGAAAAGGTACTATTTAATAGAAAAGAGAAAAAACTCATTCGTCCGCTACCTAAACTGCAAGAGTTTGTTCCTTTTGAAAAAGATTTATAATAAACCCAATCAAATGGTCGAAAGCAAAAAAATGCTGTTATATTGAAATCATTGTTGTCCGATAAAAATAAACGGGATAGCCTAAGCCACCCCGTTTTTTATACCTTTAAGTTACGACACCAAAAAGTATGCTTAAAGGTACAACATTTT